>CAJXTM010000541.1 GCA_913061385.1 uncultured Rhodopirellula sp.
TCTCGTGGGCTCGGAGATGTGTATAAGAGACAGGTAGTCGAGGGTTTCACGTTTGCCTTAAAATGTGCTGTGTCAGCTTTCCCTGGGAGACCCGTTATGCCGGATCGTCGATTTTGCGGAAACTTACATTCAGCTCATGCTTTTGAGTCTTTTCTGGGCACAGAGCGTGAGGGCCTGTGTCTGGTGGGCCGCAGGAACATGGTCAAGGCTGGGCTGGCCGGGATCGCAGGGCTCAGTTTACCTGAGCTTTTGCGAACCAGAGGTGAGGCCGCATTAGCCGGTGATGCGATGCCGTCACGCCGATCGGTCATCCTATTGTGGATGACCGGTGGTCCAAGTCATATCGATACATGGGACATGAAACCCGATCGTCCCCTCATGAATCGTGGCCCCTTCTCACCAATCTCTACAGCAATTCCTGGCGAATTTATCTGTGAGCATCTGCCCAAGCAAGCAGCCATGTTGGATAAGTTCACGATCATTCGTTCTGTCGATTGCAAGAAGAGTAATCATGAACCCAACAAAGTCATGCAAACCGGGCATCGTCAAGCTGCTCCCCGAGCGAACTCGAACGGCGAAAGGTACCCGGCAATCGGTTCCGTGATTTCCAAGTTCCGCGGCGCGAACCAGTTGGGGGTGCCGCCGTATGTCGCGTTTCAGAAATCACGTTCGCATGTCGCGTACGCGGGGGATCTAGGGCAGAAGCACAATCCGTTCATGGCGAATCAGGCAGCCAACCTGCCGGTCTATGATTCGGTGGGAAAAGATACTGGCAAGGTATCTTCGTCTCCGATGTTCCGCTTGCCACGTAATCTGGATTTTGATCGCATCAACAACAGAGTCGGTTTACTTCGTCAACTCGATGGGATGCGGCGCGAACTTGATGTGTCGGGCAACATGGATGCGATGGACACCTATCAGCAGCAGGCAGTCGACATGCTGACTGGTGGACGCGTTCAAAAGGCATTTGATGTGTCGAGCGAACCGGAGTCCATGCGTGATCTATACGGTCCGCATCTGTGGTGCCAGCAGGCATTGTTAGCCAGACGTCTTGTTGAACAGGGCGTTTCGTTTGTCACCATCGACTTGAGTTATCACACAGCATCAGGGACCTGGGATAACCATGGTGACAACATTCCACCCTATGGTGGCATCTCGAAAGGCCTGAGACCTCTGTTGCCTTTGTTCGATCACCTGATCACCACGCTCGTATCAGATCTTGAGCAGAGAGGTCTGTTGGACGAGGTGCTTGTGGTAGCCATGGGTGAGTTTGGACGCACACCGTTGATGGGAACGCAAGGCAGTACTGATGGACGAAACCATTGGCCACAGGTCATGTCAATGTGTTTGGCTGGTGGTGGGATGAGGCATGGGCAAGTGATTGGCGCGACCGAGAAGGATGGAGGGCAAATCAAGCATCGTCCGGTCACTCCAGGGGATTTGGCCGCGACCCTTTATCATCACATGGGAATTCGACAGGATCAGACGTATCTGGATCACCGTGGTAGGCCTGTCTTTGCCGTGCAAGAAAATGGCGAACCGATCGAAGAACTGATCTGATTCGCCATTGTCTGCCGTGAGCGCCAGTTACTCAGTGAAATTGTGTTGGCTTAACTAAGCCAATCAGCATGAGGGGCCTCAGGTGTCTGCTGCTGGTGCGTCCTGGTAGGTTGCGTCCCCAAAACCGAGAATCGGTATAAAAATAAACGGTAGCAGCAGAACCCCAGCCGCGAATCCGGGGGTTTTGCCAAAGCGTTCTGCAAGGGCGAGAACTACAATGATCACGATCAATAAGTTGAGAAGGGGTACGAGAAGTAGCAGTAACCACCAAATTGGCTTGCCGGTGATTTCAAGTAAGACAACGAAGTGGTAAATGGGGATGATCGCAGCCCAACCTGGCTTGCCTGCTTTACTAAACATCTTCCAAGAACCAGCAACGATTATGAGTCGCAACACGAGGGCAATCAGGAGAGGAATTAGCCATAAAGCCAGGAGCCCGGCTAAAACTTCTGGAACGCCGTTGGCACCCATCGCATCCAAGTCCCCAAATTGGACATTCATGTCATCCTGAGCTAGTAGGCCTCTTGGCAGTAATTGCATTGTGATTTGTCTTGAGTATCGGAGTGGTTAATTGCCTGAGGCCATGGGTTGTGGTCAAAACATTTGCTCAGTTGAAAAACCTTAACACGCTTGGCGGTTGCAAGCTGTTGGGATGCCGACTTGAAGCTGGAAATACCTCCTTTTATGTTTAAATGCCTGCTGATGTTAAGGTGAGGCATGTCGTCTTTGTGGGAGGCATGCTCGATTTGAGTTTTTTGAAGGTGTGCAGCTTCAATGAAATGAGATCGTGTTGTTTTCTGCGAGTGTTCGGCTGGCATGCGAGCGATTGAATCGGGGAGTTCCTTGCGGAAGCAGCGCAGCAGTTGTCGAGTCCGGACGCCTTTCAAGCGGTCTTTTATGCAGTGCGCCAAGTGATTTAGTTTCGCTTCCGCACGACTACTTGTCGTGAGGTAAGGCTTGGAACGAATGAGAATGCCTGCTTGCTATCGGGGCGTCGGATGATCGCTGAGTTGGATCATGTGAATTCTCAAGATCAGTTTCCTGGACCCACAAAGGAATTCGTAACTTGATGCCATACGTTAGAGTGTCACTGGAGTAGATGCGGTATTCGTACAAAATCTTGCCGTTTTTCTACAAGACGGTTCCGCGTTTCGGAGTCATACTGATATGCGAGAGTTTATTCTCCGCTAGTGTGCCGTTTTTTTACCGGGACTGTTGTTTTGCGCAAGCTGTTTTCTTAGTTCGCGGCAGCGGTGTTTTTGGTTGGAGTGATTGATTGAAAAACAACAGGGATTGTGACTTGCATTTTGATAGAAAAGAAAGAATTGCCTCAGTCACTCGGCTGCGTTTTGCTTGCATTCTGACGCTTGTTACATTTCTTGCGGCAAATTCTGTGGCTGCTTCTGAGCGCGTGTTTTTCAATAAGGATGTTCGTCCCATTCTGGCGGCTCATTGTTTTCAGTGTCATGGGCCTGATGAGGCAGAGTCTGGGCTTCGACTGGATCTTCGAGGTGGAGTACAGGATGCGTTTGGAGAAGCACAATTAACGAACAACCTCGCTTGGCAGCGGATTCTGTCTGATGATCCCGATGAAAAAATGCCACCGCCATCACCGGGTAATGGACTTAAGCCAGCTGAGCTGAAAGTGCTTGAGAAATGGATTTCACAAGGAGCTGAATATCAGTCGCATTGGTCATTCGTCCCGCCGCGGCGACCTCAGGTGCCTGTGGTTGTATCCGGCCAAGGAACCAGTCATCCGATTGATGCATTTGTGATTGAGAAACTTGCTTCGAAAAATATGGAGTTACAGCAGGATGCAACACGTGCTCAGCTGATTCGACGTTTGTCGTTGGACTTGATCGGGCTACCACCCACGCCCGCAGAAGTTGACGCGTTTGTGACTGATGGGCAAGAAGAGGCATATGAGCGTGTTGTTGATCGCTTGCTTGAATCGAAGCACTTTGGAGAGCGATTAGCGGTGCCGTGGTTGGATGCAGCGCGGTACGCCGACACAAACGGATTTTCGATCGATGATCATCGAGACATGTGGTTGTGGCGTGAGTGGGTGATCAATGCGTTCAATCAAAATATGCCCTATGACCAATTTCTTACTGAACAGTTAGCAGGCGACCTTTTGCCAAACGCGTCAGATCAGCAGCGTCTTGCTACCGGGTTCCTGCGGAACAGTATGAATACACATGAAGGTGGGACGTTGCCTGAGGAGTATCGAGTGATTTATATCGCCGACAAAATCAACACTGTTTCCACTGTCTTCATGGGACTGACCATGCGTTGTGCACAGTGTCACACACACAAGTATGATCCAATCACGCAAAAAGATTACTATCGCTTCTTTGCCTTCTTTGATACTGCCCATGAACCGGGTTCAGGTGCCGCGAATGGAAATACATCACCCGTTCAGAGGATGGACGGTTTGCTCACGGATCGCGACGGATTCAAAGCTGATGTCATGGCCCGCATTGCAACCCTGAAGCGTTATCAATTGCACCCTCCTGAGCTAATTAAATCGCGTATGGAATGGGAGAAACGTTTGCAGGGTGAATCGCCTGCGGAGATTGCTGATGCACTGGCGACGCCGCTAGCTGCACGTACTGATGAACCTGTCTCTTATACACATCTCCGAGCCCACGAGACCGAGGCTGATC
>CAJXTM010000542.1 GCA_913061385.1 uncultured Rhodopirellula sp.
ACGAGATCAGCCTCGGTCTCGTGGGCTCGGAGATGTGTATAAGAGACAGACACGGCAGGCATCGAAGAAGCGGAAACAGAAGTCTCGCAGCAATCACAGGCTCAGTCACGCCGCTCGACCAATGAAGCCCGATTGCGGCTCTGGTGCGTCGATGCAAGTTGCAATCACTTCGAGTCGACTGCAACCGAATTGCAAGAACTGGCACGCCGCACACGAAAACCACAGACAATCGACCTTTGGGTCGCCACGAAAATCGATGCGACTGTGGGCGGTTCAGGTGCCAACTCAGTGCATGAAAGATCGGATTCCCAGTGGGTTAAGTGCAGTGCATTGACAGGCGAGGGGATTGACGACCTCCGACAAAATCTCAGTGAGCGATTAAAACAGCATGATTCTGAGGAAATTGGCTCGGTCGTTGGAACTGCTGCCCGCTGCAGCCAATCATTGCACCAAGCGATCACAGCGATTCAACAGGCAATCCAACTGACCACTGATCAGGAAGGCCATGAATTTGTCTCTGCTGAACTGCGTCTTGTCGCGCAATGTCTGGGCGAAGTGACAGGTACGGTGTACACCGATGATATTCTTGATCGAGTTTTTGGCCGCTTCTGCATCGGCAAGTGAAAGGGCATGATCTCAATGCCAGCACCCCAAAAAATAATCATCGACCATTTACTGATAGCACAGCACGCCAGTCCCCTAGGACCGCTGTGGTCAACGTGGACCAAGCATGGTCTTTTTCAACTCAACTGGCAAACACCCCCCAGCAACCACACCCAACGAGAAACACAGGCTCCAAACAATCAGGCTGAAAGTCTTGATGCTCTACTGCATGATTACTTTCAGGGGCAGAAGGTAGCTTGGCATGAACTCGTGCTTGACCCCACCGACTGGACACCGTTCACACAACGAGTCTACCGACACTGCCTTGAAATCCCATTTGGAAGTACGGTCACCTACAAACAGCTTGCTGCATTGGCTGGCAACGAAAAAGCGAGTCGTGCCGTCGGTGCAGCCATGTCACGCAACCGGATCCTGCTGGTGATCCCATGCCATCGTGTCGTTTCCGCCTCGGGCAATCTTCAGGGATACAGTGCCAAAGGTGGCATCAGCACGAAACACTTGCTTCTGGAACTGGAGCGTCAGGGACACTGGCCACAGGATCTGTTCGCCAAAACATAAAACAGACAAGAAAGCCAAACCAACCTACTGCAAACGTGGTAACGGACCCAGTCAGCCACCAGGGTTGATAGTAAAATTCGAGCCACCATTCACCGTCTGGCAATATCACACCCTGAGTGATTCCATCAACGCTATGCACGTCAACGGCCTGCCATGATCTGCGATCGGAATCAAAAAACCGTTTATTTGGTGCGACGGATGAAAAACGTGCGTGCCAATTTCCATCCTGGATGGTGGGTCGTGTGATTAGCACAGGCTTATTGAGTTGCACCCGATAGACCGCCGACTCGGGTTGCTGCTGCAACCGCTGTGGGTTCCAAAATTCTTCCATCACGAGAGCAGATTTTCCGGGTGTCTGCTGCTCATCAACGTCAACTGGCTGGAAATCAGCCTTCACTTCAACAACGGGCCTCTGCTGCTCAGGATTCCTGTGCCCTTTTTCATCCAGCAGAAACCCGACCTGTTGGAAGCGTTCGACCAAAACAGCGACGGTCAAACGCTCCGAAGAGTATTGCCAATCTGGATAGGCCCACAGATCACTATCTTGTCGTACAAAGCGAGACGACAGGTCGACGAGATCCAACTTCGCTCCCTTCACATCGACCGTGTCGACGCGATCAGAGGCATGGACAAAACCTTCGATCGCCAGCCATACCCGCAGCGATCGCCACAACCGCATTTGCTCACGCACTGATAGCTCGGAAGTCAGCTGATCGATCGCCTGCCAGAAGACAGCAGCGTTTCTGCTGCGAATGGAAACCATGTTGTTCAGCATGTGAACACGATCAGCAAGATGCCAACGACCAAACCATGCCAATTGGCTACTGGCTTCAGTTTCCAACAGACGATCCTGGCTACTATTTTGACGCCACGCAGTTGGCCAACCAGATCCTGTTTTGGTTCTCATCCATCGGTTCTGTGCTGTTCGCCTTGGTCGAGTCAAAGCCAGCCTCGCTTCCTTGACCTCTGCTTTGGAAACTTGGTGCACCATGGCATGGCCACTGATTCCGAGATCTAGGCAAATGACAAATATCGCAACCATCGTCCACCGGCAACGGTTGGCCTTAATCTGGCTGAGGCATCTTAAGATCAATGCAACCGCGACCAAGGCAATGCTTGTTTGACACATGGAACGCGTCAATTGCGACAATCCAGCGATGACATCGAGTGGCCCCCAAAACGAATCGCTGGGCCCCTGAATACGATTCAAATCATCGAAACAGAGCCAGCGATAGAGTTGAATTCCGATCATGGTGCAAATCACCACAAACGCGAGACGCAAGGCAGACTTGGCAACCAGCAAAGTAAAGACCGTATGCCGCCCATCGGAAAGACGATCAAATAGCTGAGCTGTCACCAAGGTGGCCGCCAAGGCAAAGAATGGCAACCATTTGGTGGGATAACGAAACGAATCATAGCCCGGCAAACATTGATACAAAAACCAGTAAGGTCCGCCTATGGCGCTGTCGTACTGCGGCAACCAACCTGTCACTGCCTGGACCAACCACACCAAGCCAAAGTGGCCCAGAGCTAACAGCAACGAGAGCCAACAGAGAACCAACCATGGTCCATGAAAACGCTCATTGCGGAAACGTAACCGAATCCACAGGGCAAGAAACGTCACGACGCCCATATAAATCGAAGGCGTCCATGTGCGTCCGTCACCGGGCCATGAACGGCTGAACCGCTGATTGACGGGTATAAAGGATCCGAACGCATTGGGAGTCACCATTTCGGCGAGATGCCACGGCGGTAAAGAAAATTGAAATGCCTGGTAACGCTGACCACCGACCTGCGGCGGGTCAGCCCAATATTCATTCACCACAGGTTGCAGTCGTTCGCTCTGCTGACTCCAACTGATTGAGGCAGCCAATTGAGGCGCCGACAGAATGGCCGCAAGGACTGGGGCTCCCAGAAACACCACCCCATCGATTCGATTCGGGGAACGCATCAACAAACGCCCGAGCCCAATCACTGAAACAACAATCATCAGATGCAATGCCGACTGCGGATCGCCTCCGAGAATAACCATCGCCAGCACGGCACCTGCAGTGAGGACGCGGAAACGCCGACTGCCGGCAGCGGGAAGCAGCATTGACCCCAGAGCAATCGGCAACCACGCAGCCCCCACCAGAAATGGAGGATTTGTGTACAAGAACAGAACCGAGCCAGAAAGCGGATACAACACCGACGCGATCGTGGTCCCCATCAGGCGACATCCCGCCCACCGAGCCAACACTCTTGCTGCAAACGAGGCGAGGATCAAGTGCAAGGCCACGTACCATGCCATGGCCGACTCAGTTGATATCGGCAAAGAAAAAACGAGGTAACGGAGCGGATAGAGCACGGCCGTCGTCGTCTCGCCAATCAGAGGCATCCCGGTCTGATCGAGCGGATTCCAAAGTGGTACCCACGCATCATCACAGCGTTCGGCCACATAATCGTACAGCGGCGTATAAAAATGCCCCACATCACGGAATGCGAGACGATCAACACCAAGCAATGAAGGTGCAAAGAACGCCAAAATCAAAACGGGCGCGAAGAAAACGCTCGTTTTCGAGTACGACATGGTCTACGGATCAAGGAGGTGCGGTAATGATTCCGGCTTTGGACTGATTACGCAGTGCATCGGCGCGGTTCATCAGGTCTTCTGCCGGCTCAAGTTCTTTCGGTGCGAGCTGCACATCTATGATACGCTCATCACGCAGTTCACCGGGCCATAATGTTTCCGAGAAAAAATCGATTCCTGGCCATTCGTACCATGGTGGTTTGATTTTCCGACGAATGACCTCCGTACGATAGCCGTCTTTTTCAATTCGGAACTCGCGGGTGCCGTAATGAACAAAACTCGTAGCGGCGGGACTGGTGCCAATCACTTGATTGTCAATCGAAACCGTAGCCCCAGGTGGACTTGTCCGAACCGTCATCCGTCGCCGCACACACCCCGTACATACCACAGCCAGAACACATGCAGCCCAACACAGGGCAAGACCTGTCTCTTATACACATCTGACGCTGCCGACGACTCCTTACGTGTAGA
>CAJXTM010000543.1 GCA_913061385.1 uncultured Rhodopirellula sp.
CGAGATCAGCCTCGGTCTCGTGGGCTCGGAGATGTGTATAAGAGACAGGATACATGCAGATGGCAAGCCAAGTATTGCCACAAATGAAGCGGCAACAATCCGGTGTCATCGTCAACATAGCCAGTGGGCAAGCTCATCGCACGGCGCGCGAAGTTGGCGTTTACGGCCCGATCAAAAGTGCGAATGTAATGCAAGCCCGTCAGTGGGGAGTCGAGTATGCCCGGGATGGTATCCGGGTTTTATCGATTTCACCGGGCGCGATTGACACTCCCATGATCCGAGCAAGCCTTGCTGAGCAAGGAGGTGCGGCCGCTCTTGGCAATCGCCATCCGATTGGTCGCATAGGAAAGCCCCACGAGGTCGCATCAGCAGTGTTGTGGTTAACCAGTGCTGCAGCATCGTTTGTGACGGCAACGGACCTCGAAGTGGATGGCGGTTTGGGAGCCTTGGGTTCGTTCGCAGACCCGTATCCGATGCCAAAGTGAGTGACATCAGTGGTTTTGGCTTGCCACAGCTCATCTTGGGTCCCCAGCTGCAGATTTCCGCAGATGACTGAAAACCACCCCAAACTCACGAATCGTGGGACTTGGAAAGGGTGCTGCGTGCCAGCACCAATGGTACTGACACTCCCAACCGGTAATACCCAGCGGCGTTCTGGAGCCAACGCCACCCACCAGCCGATACTCTCAGCGTCCCTCAGGCCCGCAGATCGACTGAACTGCATCAACCAGCCGCAAAACCGTGGCAATCGATGCAAAACAACCCTGCTGGCTGTCGTGCGAAATACTTTCAGGGCGGCAGTCCGAGAGTATGATGAACGGACACGTCTCCGCATTCCAATTACTACAACCACGCGACGTAAGCATGTCGAGCCGCCTCCCTTTCCAAAAATTCATTTTCGTCTGCATCGCTGCAATGGCCTGCTTGGCACCAGTCCTGAGCCAAGCCCAGAGCCCCGAACCAGCAAATGCCGCAGGTCCGGCGGTAAGCTCCAAAGACAAAACGAAAACTGCGGAAAAGTCGCCGTTGACGGATCTTTGGATGGGCTACTCGGCTCAGGGAAACATGGAACTAGCAGAAGCCATCGCAGCGCTTGGCCGGCTGAAGCAATGGCCTCAGGTCAACGCGTTACTTTCGCGTGTCGCGGGCAGTGGAGCTTCTGACGATGAGCTAAGCGCAATGGCTGAAAAAATCGGGTCACGCAATTTCGTCGCTATCAGAGGTGAGTCCTCGCTTAACGACACGGCCAAGGCCGGTTTGGACATGCTTGTCAAAGCATCGCGTACTACAGCAGAAGCACCGGCTCGTCTGCGTCAAGCGATTGCAGATCTTGACCTCCAAACCAATGACAAATCTCTTGCCGCCACGCGTATTTTGCTAGCTGGTGGCAAGGCATCAATTGTAGAACTGGTTGCAGCAGCAGTCAAAACTCCGGCACCAACAAACCGCGACCAAATTCTGCGTACGATGCTCGCGTTAGGATCCGGTGGCGAAAGGGCTCTGCAACAGCTTGCCTTGTACGGCACGGATGATGTACGACCAACCGCCTTAGAATGCCTAGCCAGAATCAACCGATCCAACTACACCGTTGATTTCCTGACAGCTGCCCTGGCTCAGGATTCAACAGCCGAAGAAGTGCTTGTTGGCGAAAAGAATCTCATCCAGCTTGAGGGTGCAGTCCCGTCGTTTGCATCGGGTCGGGAATTGCTCTTAATCAACTTTACTCAGAGTGAGCAAGCCGCGGAACTAACCAAGAACAACGAGTCGCAGATTACACTTTGGAGTGTTGACGATGCACGAACGGGTGTCACTCACCAAGCCACACAGAAGATCCTTGGTGTCTATCGCGCCGTCGCGGATGCGGCATCGCGTCTTCGCAGACTTGGCAGTTTAAGCTTAAATGAGTCGAGCGATATTTTGGCGGCTGAAATCGGCTATCGCCTGATGTTGGACCCTGACTGGGGTGACGAATCTCAGGTCAAGAATGCGAAGCAGCAATACCCAATTTTGACGAATCCTGAAGCACTGTTGCACGCACTCGAGCATGCGATGAAGACTTACGACCTGCCCGCTGCAGTCGGGCTACTCCGAGTTATCGACCCCACGACCGCCACTGATGCAGCTCGTCAAATACTCCTGCGAGGAACTGGAATCAACCGAACAGCACTGGTTCGGGCTGCTTCTTCTCCCGAGCCGAGGATTCGCTTTGAGGCGGCATTGAAAATCGCGAAACTGGCAAACGGCCGCCCATTTCCGGGCAGCAGCTTTGTGATGCGAACATTGAGTGAGATGAACTCACTCACGAACAAACCCAATGCAATTCTTCTCGAGACTCGAGCCGACAGCACAATGAAGGCTGAGTCGCTGCTGAGTAGCATTGGATTCGATGTTGAAATCGTACGAAGCGGCGCGGGTTTGCAGCGGGCGATTCGCCGAGGCGGTGATTTAAGGATGATCATTGCCAAGACCCAAATATCTGATTTACCACCCATTGAAATGATCGACACCGTGCGCAGACTTGACCGGGGACGGCAACTCCCCATCGTTTTTTACGGGCCGACGGGTCCGGACCTGAGCAGTCGGCGATGGCGGGCTCCCACGATCTGGATCGATCAACCGGTATCGATTGCTGAACTGGAGAATCTGCGGCAACAAGTCAAGCAGAGCCGCCGCATTCCTCAAATGACGTTTCTGGACCGCCAGGTGTATAAAACCGAAGCTGCTCAGGCATTAGCCAAGCTCAGATAGGCTCCCAATCGCGCCAGCGGAAAATTCCGCCCAAAAAACGACCTTCTGGGCGACGACAGCAACGTAAACGCCCAAACCCAGCCACCACCTAGGCGGTCAGGTATCCGAGCGATGGAAATACGGGTATTTTCACCGTTAGATGTGGACGCGCCGTTTGCGTCAAAAACGCAGAAATCACGCAATCCAGTTTGCGGCATCGGACTTCAATCCGGCCCACAATCACCTTATGTCGATCCTCGGAACCTCACCGTCGGGCTCTGGTGTGCCCCCCATCCCCGGCATCATTGGCAACTCGCCAGCGATGCAAGAGGTCTATCGAGTCACACGCCGAGTGGCAGGCAGTAACGCCTCGGTTCTGATTCTCGGCGAAACCGGAGTTGGCAAAGAGCTGATCGCCAGTGCGATCCACCGGCTCAGTCACCGCAGCAATGGCCCCTTTGTTCGAGTCAATTGTGGAGCCCTCAGCGAGAGCCTGCTTGAGAGCGAGCTGTTTGGCCATGTTCGTGGTGCCTTCACCGGCGCCGTGGCCAACCGTACTGGTCGCTTCGAAGCAGCAAACGGCGGGACGGTCTTTCTCGATGAGATCAACAGCACAACGCTCACACTACAAGTCAAGTTATTACGGGTTTTGCAAGAACGTGAATTCGAGCGTGTCGGCGACACCAGTACCCTCAGCACTGACGCGAGAATCGTCGCCGCCAGCAATCGCGACCTGATGCAAGAATCAAGAGAAGGCAGATTTCGTGAAGACCTTTACTGGCGTCTCAATGTTGTCCCGATTGAGATCCCCCCACTGCGAAGACGCAGGGAAGACATCCCCACGCTGATCTCATTTTTCCTTGAACACTACAACGAAATCAACGATCGTTACGTCGTCCACATTGGGGCTGGTGCGATGGAGGCCATGCAAGACTATCACTGGCCTGGTAATGTTCGCGAACTGCAGAATTACGTAGAGCGTGCCGTTGTGATGGCGGAAACAGATGAACTCACCTTGGACCTTTTACCCAAGTGCGTTACCTCACGTGAGCTGCCCACAGGCACCCGCCTTCCCACAGGTGACTTTGACTCTCTCACACGCGAAGTTGTCATGCGTGGCTTGAGTGATGCCGGGGCAATCACCGGCGAGATCCATTCAGTGATTGTCGAACGAATCGAGAAAGAGCTGATCGCTCAAGTGCTAGCATCGTGCGGCGGCGTCCAAACCAAGGCCGCATCAAAACTGGGCATTAACCGCAACACACTGCACAAAAAAATAAAAGACTACATGCTCGACCACGGCGACGATCCCGACACCTGATGAAATCTGGGACTAGTATTACTGAGCCCAGATCAAACCTCTCACCGAATGCCTCTGGCTTGCGGCGCCGCAATATCAAGACTCTCGAGAATCATGTTCTCAACTTCCTTGGTTGACACGCGTACCGTCATGGCTGTCTCTTATACACATCTGACGCTGCCGACGACTCCTTAC
>CAJXTM010000544.1 GCA_913061385.1 uncultured Rhodopirellula sp.
ACGAGATCAGCCTCGGTCTCGTGGGCTCGGAGATGTGTATAAGAGACAGCTTGACGGCAGGGAGTCATGCAAGGAATGAGCATCCCGAGGGTGGGATTTTCGGGGATGGCACTGTTTTGTGCGTACTAAGGTTTCTGCGGAGAGAAAAAGTGATGATCCTAACACGGAAATCCTTCCCGCTAAAACCGTTTTTCCCCTGAAAGAGAGGGGTTCGCGGCTCGATTTGGTAAGACTCGGATTCTAGGCGGAACAAGCGGAACCCCAGTCCATGCATGATCTGCAAATTTGGATTCGTAAGCTTGCTCGTCCTGTTGGTCCAGCGTTCAGTAGCTAGAATGCGAGTCCTCACAATCGCTCGCTGCGAATTCCTCGGCTGATCTGATACACATGACCCAATCCCCCGTCAAAGAGCGCAAAGCCGCGATCGCGTTCATCTTGGTGACTCTGTTCATCGATATCTTGGGAATTGGCATCATCGTTCCTGTGCTGCCCGAGTTGGTGAAGCAGTTGGTCGAAGCTGATACCACGGGAATCTTGCCAGAAGGTATCGGAGAATTGGTTGCCACCTCGGCAGACGAATCTTCGGAGAAATTGTCGACTGCAGAGAACTTTGCACGAGCCGGTAAATACGTTGGGGTCATCAGTGCCACCTACGCTCTGATGCAGTTTCTTTTTGCTCCGATCATGGGCGCATTGTCAGATCGATTTGGTCGCCGACCTGTAATTCTGGTCTCGCTATTCGGGTTGGGTATCGACTTTCTGATCCAAGGATTCGCCCCGAGCATTTCGTGGCTGTTTCTTGGGCGGGTGCTGGCTGGGATCATGGGTGCGAACTTCACAACGGCCAACGCCTACATTGCCGATGTTTCCACGGATGAAACACGCGCGAGAAATTTTGGATTTGTGGGCATGATGTTCGGGTTGGGTTTTACGATCGGTCCCGCGCTCGGTGGTTTTCTCGGTGACTACAGTCTTCGCCTGCCTTTCTTTGCAGCGGCAGGCCTAGCGTTAGTGAATTGGCTCTACGGTTATTTTGTATTGCCAGAGTCTTTGCCCATTGATAAACGCAGTCCGTTCAGCCTCAGGAATGCTAATCCGTTTGCTACCTTGCGGCGGATACGGATGTATCCGATGGTCGCTGGATTGGCAGCGGTGTTTGCCTGTAAGTCTCTCGCCCAGCGTGGGTTGGAGAATGTTTGGGTTCTTTACACCGGTTTTCGCTATGACTGGGATGCCAGCATGAACGGCTGGGCATTGGGCTTGGTGGGGATCATGGCTGTCATTGTGCAGGGTGGGCTTGTTCGTCCAACAGTGCGGCGGTTGGGCGAGCGTCGGACTGTATTGATTGGAACTTTCGTTGGCGCATTCTCATTCCTGGGCTATGGATTGGCGAGTCAGGGTTGGATGATTCCCGGCATTATCGTTTTGGGGGCATTCTCAGGTGTCAGTGGCCCGGCGATCCAGAGCCTGGTGACCAGCAGCGTTGATGATACGGAGCAGGGGAAAATACAGGGTGCGCTGACTTCGTTGACCAGTCTCACGAACATTGTCGCGCCGATATTGTTCAATACATTACTGTTCAGCTATTTCATCAGTGATGATGCACCGGTTCAGGTGCCAGGCGCTCCCTTTTTCGTAGGCTTTGTACTGTTGATCATCTCGATCTTGATCGCGGTCAGAGTTTTCCGAAAATTCCCGGGCACCGATTCTGAATGATCGGTTGAGAAGATTCACCCACAGCTGGTCGCGATGCCCCGAGAAATGATTCAACAAGGCTTGCGAGGGGAGCTTTTCGATTCGGCAACCAGTGGTGTGTGAAAACCGTGGTGTGTGAAAACCGTGGTGTGTGAAAACCGTGGTGTGTGAAAACAGCGATCAGTTCGGCCGGACGCGAATGATTCGGCGACCGATAAATTGTTTGCCAATTACGTTGGTTGCCCGGACTTCGACCACTTGCGTTCCAGGTTTGATGTCTGCGGGAAGTTTTGCTGTCCAGATATGGGGCGTCGAGTGGGGGCCAGGAAGAGACGTCCAGGGTCTGTTGGCTACCGACTCTTCTCGCTCCTTTTCGGCTTTGAATGCTGGATCAGCCATTCGTGTTACTTTCATGCTTTGCCATTCTCCGAATTCGCCGGTCTGATTCCCAACGCGAAAATTGACTTTCGTCTTTTCAGACCCGTTGAATACATTTGCGATTAGATCTGTCTTGGCGAGATCTTGTTGTGCGACGGCTTCAGGAGCATACAGATTCATTTGATAGTCGGCGGGACGATTGGCACCACGCATTTCAAGTTTGTAATTCTGTCCATCAAATTCCATGATTGAATAACCATTTGGACCACCGTCGCTCATGGTCGCGTGCGGGATTCCACGCTCGTCTTTACGCCCACGCCACCAACTTCCGCAAACAGTGACGTTGACAATGTGATGGTGCTTCTTGGGACCTTTCCAGCCGTTCTCTTCCCCCAGGAATCGGTGTTCCATGTAGTGCGTGTGTGCAGATAGTGAGACGGTTGCGGGTCGCTGCTCTATCAAACGGTAAAGCTGCTCGCGGTTGCGCACACCATCGAGAGGAATGTGCATCATTAATACGACCAATTGGTCGTCAGGAATTAAAGCCAGATCATTCCGAATGAAGGTCATTTGCTCGTCGCTGAAACCACCATGGTAGCCTGCTTTTTTATCACCCTCAGCACCGTGCCAGTGAACGTCGTCAAGGACCATGAAGTGTGTGGGGCCGTAATCGAATGAGTAGTAGGACGGACCGTAGAATCGCTCAAAGGTTTCGTCGCTCTGATCATCAGTTTTGGCATCCAGATTCAGGTCGTGATTGCCAATGATGTTGTACCAAGGGATTCCGATCAACGCGACCGATTGATTGTGTGGTTCCATGACGCTCAGATCATCGAACACGATGTCACCCAGGGTCACCCCAAATGCAGCTCCGTGGGCCTGTTCCGAGATGATTTGTTCGATGACGTCGTGAGACATGTATTCCACTTCAGCCACGTTGCTTGGCTGGGGGTCACCGAACATGATTGCCTTGAATTTGTCAGGTTCAACTCGTCGAAGAAGTGGAAAGTCGACAGATTTCGGTAGGGGACCGGTGGGCGCAACACCCGCAAACCTGAAGTTTTCGGGTGATCCTTTGGGCTTGTGGATATAATAAAACTGTGGAAGGTGATTTCGGTTCAAGGGAGTTGCCCAGTCCCTCGGTTTGATCACAAAGATAATCGAGTCATCGTCAACTGGCAGTTCATATTTTCCGTTTTGATCTGTTGTCACAATCAAGGATCCGTTGCTGACGCGGATGTCTTTGATTCCTGATTCGTCACGGTCTCGCTTCCCATTGCCGTTTTTGTCATCAAAGACGGTTCCCCTCGCGGTCTCCGTCTTCGGTGCAGTCGGCTGTGGTGTAGTCGGCTGTGGTGTAGTCGGCTGTGGTGTAGTCGGCTGTGGTGTAGGGGGCACATCCTGCGAGATTGCTAAATTGGACGTAATCACCATCATGCAAAGGGAGATGGCATTCCATGGAAGGCTTGTTGAGCGCATAAGAAGGCTTGAGTCGGGGGTGTGGGGCGTAGGATGATTGGGTGATTGGGCGATTCAACATGATTCTAATGTCCCAGGAAGGTAGGGGACATTGCTCTGGGCGGACTAGTCAAGCTTCCGGTGGAAGTTGAAATCGCGGAAGTGGCGGCAAGACTCTGGTCACGTTGGGAAACGCTTGGAACCCCAAAGCTCGTTTCGGCTTGGGGGCACTGTGCCGGGGGCATTAGGATTCTGGTAGAGCAGTTCGCAAACCCTTTTCTGTGAGCCATTGAATTCTTCCTGTTCCAAATGCCAATCTCGATGATTTGGTATCAAGTTAGCAGGGAACGGCCATGGATCGAACGGCTGATAGCCCAAGGCTTCAATGAGTTTCGATGAGTCCATGGTGACGTTTCCAGCTCGTGGCGGAATCGGTCCCGCATCGATGCGAGGGCAGCCCTGCAAAAGTGCGGGGTCGTAACCACCTACAACGGAGACGATTTGAGCGATTTCGAAGAGGCTGAGTGTTGTTGGCCCACCTGCATGAAAGGTGCCCGAAATCGGCTTCGTAAATAATCGCTCGTAAAGCCGGTTCATGCAGTCGGTGTATGTCGGCGTACGGATTTCATCGTAGTAGAGCTGTCTCTTATACACATCTGACGCTGCCGACGACTCCTTACGTGTA
>CAJXTM010000545.1 GCA_913061385.1 uncultured Rhodopirellula sp.
CGAGATCAGCCTCGGTCTCGTGGGCTCGGAGATGTGTATAAGAGACAGGGATGATAGATGAGACGGCAAAGCGATTGGTCGGAAAGTCCATCAAGGAAAATAGGTTGCTTCGACTTGCACCGAACAGTCAGACGGGCGTCATTCCCTATATGAATGGACACTATGCAAATGTCGCAGTGACGTTATCAGCTGAAAGAGAACTAGCCGACCTACAAGTCGCTTTGCTGATTGATGAGGAGCACAGCGCTCTTTCGCTGGCGGGAATGGATGCTATTTCGTCCGCTGAAATGCAGGATTACCTTTCAATCGGTGGGACGATTCAGCGGATTCATCTTGAGGCCTTGCTGACTCGCTTTATCGCATTTCCTGATCCTGCGATCGCCCTTGTGCCCCTGGGTGGACTTCCTCAACCCACAGCCAATCTCACTCTACTCGAACAGACTTGTTGGCGTCTGGATATCGTTCCCCAATGGGCACATCACCGCTACTTCACGGTTCGTTCGACCGATTCTCAACCATAACAGCGTACGAAAGCACAACCCTCCAGCTAGGACCTTAACGGGAATGATCACCCGAACTGTCGGAACTGTGATCTTCCCAGTGCCCAACTCCGACCGAACGTGCATCACTTGTCGAGTCGTACTCGATGCGACGTGAACCAGCACGACGTGCTTCGTCTTCACGCCCATCCCCAGCGGCTTTGCCCATTGCATTGACAAGTACCTGCTTCATTGAAGATCCCCCAGCGTCTTCCTCTGAATCATGATCACCCCACCGTTGGGAACGACGGATCTTTTGCCAAAGCTTTCGTGCATCTTCTACATCTTCGATATAGGACAGTTCTTCATCGACATCGAGTGAATCCACAAAATGCGAACGTGCAGAATCGAAATGCGCCGCACGAAAACGCTGGATAACGCGTCCTAGCTCTTCCACGACACCCTGTTTCTGTTTCTGCAAATTGCGACGATGGCGTGTTGTATCCTCCAGATCTCCTCGATCAGACTCAACACCCGAGAGACGGGCCACTATTTGATCATCTGTCAGATCATCAACCGTGGCTGCGGCACGTTTTTTTAGATCGCTCGACTTGAACCCAAGAAGTGTTTTCCTGAATAGTTCAATTGCTTTCTGGTAGTGCAAACCTCGAGGGTCAGCGATATCACGAAGTAATCCTTCAACCTCTTTTAATGATTCAAGAATGAAATCCATCGTTTGAAGACATTGACTACGATCTTTGGTAAACCGCACCGTCAGGCTTATTCTTTCGGGCAAGCCCAATGCATTGGCAACACGATCACGCTTTCGCTCCAATTCCTCCATGACAACATTCAGCGAACGACGATCTTCTGCAATGATTTTTCGCATCTGATCCGGTGTCTTTTTTAAAAAATCGTAACCTTGCCTTGCTTTTGTGAAATCGATGTAGCGAGCCAACCAGCGATCAATGCGACGAGTCACTCCGCGGCTACTATATTCTTTTGCCCCATAGCCACGCTCATACAGATATTTAAATAAGGCGCTGGCTTCGTACGAGGGAATTTTTCGAGCAGCATCTTGATCGATTTCGTGGAGATTGGATTCAGCTCTACCCAATGCTACTTCCGCTACGGCGGCTCGGTCTGCCAACTCAACGAACTGGGAGTCTTCCTGCAACCGACTCTCAACCACACCTGAAACTTCATTCTGTTCTGTTACGGCAACATCCAGAACATTACTTGCTTTTACCAGAGCTTCTTCTGTCACACTCCGATTTTCATGCAACTGTTGCAGTTTCTGTTGCAACGAGCGATCCTCGTCTTCTTTTTGCAACAGAATCGTCGAGATATCTGCTTGAACCTCGCGCCATGTTGAAGCTATCGCATCAGCTGTCAATTCGGGAAGATAATGTTCAGCAAGGCTACGCAGCGCATCATCACGTTCTGCATCAAGTTGCTCATGCTCTTGGTGAACATCGTGCATATTTTTTCGATCTGTCTCTAACTGCACGTTCAAGCATTTGTATGCATCCATCAATTGTTGATGCACTTTGGGACCAGGTATCGTCATCTCGCAAGCGACCTTGAACTGAAGACATCAGGGAAACAAAAACCAAATACCACCGAGAATAGTTGTGAGCGCAGCAGTTGCCAACATCAATCGACCACGCCACACCCAACAATGCGCCATAACCGATTTCAAGCCGGACGGTGGATCGTTGTAACTGTGAACGGTTTCAAAAAACTGCTCAATAGCCAATTCGATTTCGGCTTCTGTGACATTGTCACCAGACATGTGAGCAGTGCGAACCAGTTTGTCACGCAACTGATTCCTCAAATCATCCCGGCGAAACATCTCTTCGGCGGTTTCACGTTGGTCCCGCATTTCGCGAGCAACATCCATGACTCGCAATGTTTCCTGAAGCGACAAACTCTCTCCGGGCATCAAGCTCGTTTTTCTACGAACCGTGCCTGAAGGTCGATGAGGTGCTGCTGCCTGAGTTTGAGACTGCTTCGCCATGGTATTCGCGGGGCGGGGTTGGGATGTCCTGACTAGTGTGTAGTCTATTCAATCGGCACGTTTTCCGCATTCAGGGAGCGTGAAAACTGCCAGTTGTCCGGAAATCTCGCTTCTAAGTGTCAGGCTGATTGCAGCCACTCGGTTCACGCGCTAATCTAATATCTGTTGAGATGGACCGGAAACACCGATTCTCCAACAACTTATTTCCCGGAGAATTTGCAGTCATGTCAGATCAAGCACAGCAGCCTGCCCCCGAACCGAACGCTTCCAGTGCCCAGGCTCAGGACTCAAAGTCCATGCGCAAATACCTCGGTCGAGCCGTCAATGTGCTGAAAGACTTCGGTGTTGACAGTTCCAACACAGCACCACAGGAACTCATCGGTCTGCTGGAAAATGTCAAACACATTGACGAGGCCAAGGTTCTGGCAATCGCGGATGTCATTCAACATATGAGTGCCTTCAACGCTCTAGTACGCGAAAACGTCGAGGGAATCTCCGTGGGTGACCGATACATGGACATCACCCAGATGTTTGATTCGGTTCGCGAAGACAGTAAACGACTTATCAATCAGCTTGACGATGGGAAAGTCAGCGGCACAGAAAAAGTGTCGAACTGGTGGATGAAGATGCGACGCGGAACACCGAGTGATCGATTCGAAAAAATCATCGAAGTCTACAGCGAAGTTGCCAAAGATACGAAAGATCAGCTGAAACGCGAAGAAGCGATCATGGAAGGCTACATTGATTTTCGCTTCGCCCTGAAGGAAGCAGAAATACTGGCCCGAGATCTTTTCGACACACAGGTGCCAATTCTAGATCAGGCGAAAGCTGCGTTGAGTGAAACTCAGGAAGCGCTTGACGCCTACAGCGGTGATGATGAAAGTGAAAAAAGCAGACTTGAATTGACCCGGGATGAGGCTCGCTACCGTTACGAAAAAGAAGATGCCACCTTCCAGTTGCTGAAGGACATCGCTGAGAATCTTGAAATTGGCTACGACGTCGGTGAAACGCTGATTACCAAACTCAAACAAACCCATGACGTCAAGGAACGGGTGTACCGCAGGTCCGTAACATTCTTCACAACCAACGAACATGTATTCACCATTCTGGGTACGGTCTATACCAGTCAACATGGACTGCATGAAGCCACTCAGGCTACTGAAGCGATGAAGGCCGGAGTCAATAAAGGACTCGAAGACATCGCTGACCTCGGAAGGGAGCTGGAACGCGCCGCACTCAAAGCTGGATACGGTAGCACAATCAATCCGGAATCTGTACAAAAACTCGTCGATGCCATCAGCGGCTTTCAGGTCGAGTCACTAGAAATGATCGCGGACCTGAGGAAAGAGTCCGAGGATAGTGCCAAGGAAATCCGCAAATCGGTCGAGGAAGGCAAACAAAAATATCAGGAAACACTCGCCCGACACGCTCGAGGCGAAAGTCTGCGTCCCTGAACAGTAAATCCGTGATCACTCCTAGGTCTGACCTAGTGGCAATACCTGATCGAATGGTCAGGTTTGAAAGAGTAGATCGCAACATTTCTCTGGTCAAAATATTAACTTGAAATGGTCAAGTTACAACGACCAGCAAGCCTATCGACGTCACCACAAGACAGCCATTGTCTTCTTCGGTTCGAGTGAGGTGGAAGCCAAACGGGCCAACATAGCATTGGCCCTGTCTCTTATACACATCTCCGAGCCCACGAGACCGAGGC
>CAJXTM010000546.1 GCA_913061385.1 uncultured Rhodopirellula sp.
GTAAGGAGTCGTCGGCAGCGTCAGATGTGTATAAGAGACAGGGACAGCGTTTTCACCCATGGCTTCCAGTTGCAATGCAGCGTCGGCGGCAGTTGCAGGGGCGCTGAGTTCGTTTGCCAGTTCCGCCAGTCTTGTTTGTGTTGCGGAGGATTCCGGGGCCGTGCTAATTGCTTGGATCACCGCCATCATCCGCGGAATGTTCTTGCGGTAACGCGGGTGGGTTTCCATCTCAAGGAAATCATCTTCCTTTGCTTTTGCGATTCCTCGTCGTGTGGTGCCATCAAAGAAAAAAAATCGTCGATTGATCGCCGCGGCTAACGCGCTTGATGTCTTTGCATGCTGGAATTCGGGACGTAAAACAAGCCCGAGCTTGCGAGTGATTTGAATCCTGCCACCTGACAAAATGGTGCCCTCAGTATGAAGCGTTCCGTCTTCGCCGGGGGTGTGGCTGCTACGGGTCAGTACTGGTCCAGTGCCGATTGCCATCACTTCGCTCTTGCGAATTTGATTCTGCAGGTATCGCTGTTGCCGGAGTCGCGTGTCCAGTAACCAGCCATCGTTCAAGTTGGAAACAACGCTCTCGCTCGGGGCGCGGATGACGAGGTCAACGGGGTCGTTGCGACGCGCACCTGGAGGAATCGTTGCCTGGATTCGTACCAGTGCTGTGTTGTTAAGCTCTAAGAAATGATTCGGATCTTTGATGTCACGCCGCTTCATCTCCTCAAGCAGTTCGTCACGGAACTGAGATGGATTGGCGGGACCGCCAGTGCCAGGAAGCCCATTTACCACCCCCACTCCAATCACTTGAATCGGCTGCAAACCCTGTACGACCGTCGCTTCACGGATTAAGTCAGGCAACTCGGGTACCTTCATCAATTCCTGAAGCTTTGCGTTGCTGTCCTCCTCACCCTTGCCCGGCAGCAGGTTGCAACCTGCCGGCACTATCACGAGGCAAAGAAAAGCTGTGCTTAACGTAAGCTTGGCGAGAAAAAGTTTGGCGAGAAAAATCTGAGAGTGAATGAACTGGGGCATCCTGCCACGCATCCGTTGTTATTTTGGCTTAAAACGGGAAAAATTCCGGCGACAACTCTGTAATAGCCTCAAGCCACCAAGCGGGGCAAGGTCAGCAGGCGGTCATCAGGTATGCCGAACTCGATGCTCGCGTGTTGCGGTGTGGTTTGGGGGTGATGTGCTTTGTCCTGCTGAGAACTGTGCAGTAAATAAATCACCTCGCCATATAGTCCTTCAGGGGGGGCGCGGCGGTTGAGGGATCTGATTACGGGAAAAAAAAGCTTGGGGGGAATCACTGGACGGCCGGCTGCATGGGTGGATTGGGTAAGATTGCTGCCTTCGGAGACCGTCTTCTTGCAAAGACATTGAAAACCGCAGGAAGGGAGCTCTTGACATAAAATCAACTACTGGGATACTTTCCCGCTTGCCCGCCACCTGAGCGAGGTTTCGCAGTCATTCTGGGTCATAACCCTGTTCAGCACCGCTGTGCAGCAGTCCTAGGAGGTTGTCGGGCATACCTCCGCCTGTTTGCTCGAGGTCCAGTTCACCCTTATTTGTGTGGGTTTACCCACATCACACGAATTTCATGCCAACAATCAATCAACTCGTCCGCAAGCGACGCAAACTGAAAAAGAGCCAGAGCAAGTCGCCTGTGCTTGAGAAATGCCCTCAAAAGCAGGGTGTTTGTTTGCAAGTCAGGACGATGACACCGAAGAAGCCGAACTCAGCTCTGCGAAAGATTTCGCGTGTTCGTCTGAGCAATGGTAAGGAAGTTACGGTTTACATTCCTGGTGAAGGTCACAACCTTCAGGAGCACTCGATTGTGCTCGTTCGGGGTGGTCGTGTCCGTGACTTGCCGGGTGTTCGTTATCAAGTTGTCCGCGGTTCGCGTGACGCACTTGGTGTAGAAGGCCGAAAGCAATCGCGTAGTCGCTACGGTGCAAAGAAGTAATCTCGCCACGGCGTCGAGAAGTATTCCTGAATAACAGCAATCCAGTCATAACAGTCGAAGTTTAAGAATGGGACGAATCACAGCCAGCCGCACACAGCTCAAGGGCGATCCGCGGCACAACTCGTTGCTCGCCGGAAAGTTCATCAATTGTTTGATGCTTGACGGTAAAAAGACCACTGCTCAACGCGTCTTTTATGACGCACTTGAGGAGATTGGTCGTCGCAACGAGATCGCGGACCAGACTCCGATCGAGGTTTTCGAGGCAGCAGTCGAGAACGTCAAGCCATACATCGAAGTACGAAGCAAGCGTGTTGGTGGTGCGAGCTATCAAGTGCCAATGCAAGTCAATCGTGCCCGCCAGCAGAGCTTGGCGTTGCGGTGGTTGCTCGGTGCTGTTCGCGATAAAAAAGGTCGCCCAATGCACCTGAAGCTTGCAGACGAGCTGTTGGCAGCTTGCAAGAAGGAAGGTGTTGCTTACACCAAGCGAGAAAATACCCATCGAATGGCTGACGCCAACAAAGCGTTTGCTCACTTTGCTTGGTAGCACGAGTCAAATTCGAATGCAAATCACCGCGATACGGCCGTTGGCCGTGTCGCGGTTTTTTTTGCGCGGCGTTACGCTAGAGGGCTCGCGAACTTTGCGTGAGTTGACTCTGGCCGAACGCTAGGATGTGAGCCGGATTTCGGCGTCGGTACGAGCCGTCGTCCCGCTCAGCGTTTTCCATGGCCTGAATTGCGGCTTTGCATTAGTGTTCTGCCAAGCCACTTCACCATTGCGGTGCGTGTTGCCAGGGAACTAGTTGTCAAAAAAATGTCCAATGAGTTTCCAGTTGTTGCTTGGGTGTTTTTGCCGTCCGGCGAATGATCCATTCTGTCTGTCTTCCGAGTCGTTCAATACCTGAATCGTTTTCATGACTTTTGATATCTCCAAACTTCGTAACATCGGCATCATCGCGCACATCGATGCTGGGAAAACGACCGTGACCGAGCGGATGCTCTTCTTGAGTGGTGCCAAGCATCGTGTGGGTCGGGTGGATCACGGAACGACGGATACTGACGATGATCCCGAGGAGCAGGAACGGGGAATTACGATTTTCAGTGCTTGCGTGAAGTACGGTTGGAAAGATTACAACATCAATCTATTGGACACGCCCGGGCACGTTGATTTCACCGCAGAGGTAGAGCGTTGTTTGCGTGTGCTCGACGGAGCCGTTGTTGTTTTTTCTGCTCGTGAGGGAGTCGAAGCTCAGAGCGAAACTGTTTGGCGGCAGGCTGATCGGTACAACGTCCCACGCGTCGTTTTTATCAATAAGATGGATCGTGAGGGTGCGGATTTTGAAACTGTTTTCAATGATATTGAACCACGTTTGGGCGGCTGCCCTCTCGCTGTCGAACTTCCAGTGGGTCAGGGGCCTGCACACGTCGCCAATCCATTTCGCGGCGTGATCGATTTGGTTGATATGAAGATGCTCGAATTCGATCCCGAAACCGAGGGCAAGGAGGTCAAGGAAACGGAAGTTCCTGAGGACCAGATGGATGAAGCCCTGTTCTGGCGAGAGCAAATGCTGGAAAAGGTTTATGATCTTAGTGAGGAAGCCGCCAGTCTGGCGATGGAAGAAAAGGAAGTGCCGCGGGATCTGATTATCGGCGCACTGCGGCAGGGCTGTATTGATCGGGTGATTCAGCCCGTTTTATGTGGCTCCGCGTTGCACGGTATCGGGGTGCAGCCCCTGATGACAGCTGTTGGTAACTTTTTGCCGAGCCCACTGGATCGACCGCCCGTCGAGGGTGTCGATCCGAAGAATCCTGATAAGGTCCTGATTCGTAATTCAAACTCCAAGGATCCCTTCTGCGGGCTTGTCTTCAAGATCCTGCCAGCCAAGACTGGTGACAATTATTGGATTCGTGTTTACAGCGGCCAGTTGAAGCAGAACTCGAGGGTGCAGTGCCCTAATCGGGACAAGAAAGAAAATATCGCTCAACTATGGCAAATTCATGCCACCAAAAAAGATCGTGATGGCCAGATTGATTCCATCGAAGCAGGAGACATCTGCTGTGTCATTGGCCCTAGGTTTGCCATTACCGGGGATACCGTTTGCGACACGCGTGAATTGATTGAGCTGCCAAGCATCAACTTTGCCGACACTGTTATTTCCATGGCGATTGAGTCGGAAAGTACCGGTGATAAAAAGAAGCTCGAGGAAACCCTCGATATGCCTGTCTCTTATACACATCTGACGCTGCCGACG
>CAJXTM010000547.1 GCA_913061385.1 uncultured Rhodopirellula sp.
TCTACACGTAAGGAGTCGTCGGCAGCGTCAGATGTGTATAAGAGACAGGAACAGCTCACGCATGCCTTCTCGCATCTTTTCCATCAGGCCTGCTTGAACTTCCTCAAGCTCTTTCTTCTGAGCATCGGTGATTTTCAGCTCCTTAGCGACTTCCGCGTTGCGGAGCGCGGCAATGCCCTGAAGTTGAATGTTGATTTCCTGCAAACGCTCCAGCTGCTCAGGGAACAAAACTTCTTCAAGCTGTTCCTTCATTTTGGTGGTTCGTTCCTCAGCCTGCTTCCGCATCTTCGCGAAGAATTCAGTTCGCTCGTCTTCGCTCATATTTCGGAAGTCGCCGCTAGGTCGTTCGGAGCGACCTTGTTCTTGCATTTTGGTCAGGGCTTCTTCCTGATCCGGTGAGATCTCTAATTCTGTCCGAACAGCCTCAATTCGCAGCAGAGTCGTGGTCATGTCGCCACCACCGCGGCCGCCAAACATGCTTCCGCCGCCGCCAGTTCGGCCGCCAAAGCCGCCTCCGCCGCCAGCACCACCACGACCGCCTTGGCCTTGGCCTCGGTTCTGAGCCATCGCGGGAGTAACAATAAATGCCAATAGTGCGACTGATAAAAGGCCAGTCACCTTGCGAGAAAGTTTCATTAATTCAGTATCCAGAGTGAGCTGACAAGTCGTAATTGCCCAATGCATTGCGAACGCGGTGTAAAAACACCACTAATACATTACAAACCTGCGGACCGCTGCGGGGTTTCGCTCTATGAAAAAAAACATGCGATTTTCGCCGAGATGGGCGATTCCGCAGCGTTTCTGGCAACTTTTTATGAAGATGTCATGTTTAATGCGCGCACAATGACGAGCAATGCACAGGCGGACCGACGCCTGGGGGCCGATGTGAAAGCCTTGCTTGCCCTTAATATAGGGGGGAGGTTGATTCACACGAGGTTTTGTCAGGTTCAGCGAACCAAATAGCGGGTAAGTTCCCACGGGACTTCATGCACTGCGACTGAAACCCGGCCGCAGCTTACCCGGCCGCAGCTCATCAGGCCGCAGCTCATCAGGCCGCAGCTCATCAGGCCGCAGCGTGTCTTACAGGGTGAGCAGCAATCCCGTGTTGGTTGGGACTGCGTGTGAATCTTCGTGATCTGACAGTTCCGATTTTAGCTGTCGATGCACGTTTCGAGGAATCGTGCGAGACGGTGGAAATCACTGTCCTGTTCGATGAAGCGAACTTTGGTGACAAGAGTCTCAGGGTCGACTAATTCCTCGAACGGGACGTAGTGCAAATCCAATTGCCCTGCTACTGAAACCATGACACCATTCAGTTTCTCCTCAACCAACGCGCGGTAGGCTCCGACCCCCAGTTGGGAACCGAGCATGACGTCATAGGCGTGCGGAGGGGCGCATCGGGCTTCGTAACCTAGTTGCAAGCCATTGATTTTTCGTGTGCGGCCGGTTCGCTCGTTGTAGCGTTCGCTCAAGAGTTTTGCGAGTAACGCGGAGAGATGGATCGAGGAGATGTTGATGTGTCCATGGTCATCACGGCTGACGCCCTCGAGGTACTTGGTGGGCAGGTATTCTGCCATGCCTTCGGCGACCACAATTGTGCCGTACTCTCGTCCCTCTCGTTCCCGAGCCATCATCATGTCAACCATACGGTCAATCACGCGATCCAGAGCCATCACCTTTCGTGTTTCGCCTGTTTCCGGATTGACAACTTCTTCCTCGGCCAGCGAGCCGGTGACATCTTCAACACTTAAAACCATGCTGGCTTCACCGGCGATCGCAGCACCGTAGGCGAGCCAACCAGCGCTTCGGCCCATTGCTTCGCAAAGGAAATAAGCTCGGCCGGCAGCTGCATCGTAGTTCAGGTTTCGGATTTCTTCGGCGAGTGTTTCTACAGCGGTGAAGAACCCGAACGTGAAGTCGATCCCGGAGTAGTCATTGTCGATTGTTTTCGGCAAGTGAATGACAGGGAAACGACGGGCGTCTTCGGGAAGGTTATCCTGAAACAGCTTCATCTTGTTGGCTGTTTTCAAGGTGTCGTCACCACCGATTGAAATCAGTGCGTCGACTTCCAGCGAACACAGACCTTCATAAACACGACGCAGCGGAGCGACGAGTTCAGCGTCTTTGAGGTGCTCCGGAGCACTGACGTGTTTACCCGGGTTGGTTCGAGCAGTCCCGATCATGATTCCACGGCTACTGCGTGCGTGCGTCAGCGTATCGTGGGTAAAGTGAATGTAGTCTTCACCTTCCTGCAACGGACCGGCCGCAGTGTATTCAGCCAACCGACTGTAACCATGCTTGATGCCGAATACCTGAGCGCCTTCTTCGAGAAATGAAAAAGCTGCAGTCGAGATCACGGCGTTGGCTGCGGGTGCAGGACCCCCGGCAAACAGAATGGCAACGCGTTTGATATCCAACGTGTGGTGGTCAGGCATGTTCAGTCGTCAGGGAAGGAGAGATGAAAAATAGTAGAATCAGCAAAAGATCCGAAACCAAGTGCATGGATTCGTTACCTGCCGTGCAAGTAGGATCACGAGCATCGGGCAGAGGTGGCCAAGCAGAGCTCGACGCACCTTTCACGGATGCCGCGTCCGGACCACTTATTTTAGGGATGCCAGCAACGCCGCCAAGACCGTAGCCTGTTTACCGCCAAAGCTGCGTGATTAAGGTTGCGATTATTACCTTTAGGTTGCCGTTCGGGATAAGCATTGCGAATAGTGGTGATGTTCCGTGCGGCTCATTTTCGCCTCACGGACTCGTTTCTTCTCAATAAACTCGGAGGGTATGCCTGACAGCGATGCTGGATTTCCCGGCATTGAGACCCTCAGAAGATCCAAAGTAGAGGCCCAGCCTGAGATTTGGAACGAGGATTTGGAACCGAAGTTCCGGGCAGTGCGCAAAGCGAAATGTCAGCGACTCTCGCCACTTTTACCGCATCGATTGCCTGCAGTGAAACTGGCTACCAATCAAATACAAACGACCAAGAACGATCCACACCTTGGTGCAGGATAAGAATTCGATCGGGATGAAAAACCTGTTGTCTGAAAATCTGGTCTGCAGCAACGTAGGCACCTCGTTGCAGAACGATGCTTGGCACAATTTTGCTGGGTGCCGATCGAGAAGCTTCAACGATGCACTGGTCATCACTGAAGGTTGCTCCAAGTTCACCCGGGTCATCGATCATGCCGTTAGCATTGTCGTCGACGTCGGCGGTTCCTGGTTGGCAGTCTAGACCGGGCAGCAGGCGGACACGAGCAGCGGGATCAAACTGATGCCGTATGAATTGCGTTCTGCTGAGAAGCTCTGGATTAAGTGATGGTAGATCATTCTGAATCCGGCCCCATGTCACATCATCTAGAACAGCATCACGCTGTTGGTTGAGTCTGAGTTTGTCTCGCAGGCTTCCCATTTCCGAATCGATAGCCTTTGACTCCGCAGCGATTGCGTTGGACTTCAATAAGCCAGCCGTTCGGGCCACGACACCCAGCGTCAATGCACAGATGGCAAGCATCACGAAGAGTGTTTTAAAACGCATAGCATTGCTCATGCCGAGATCACTTGCCACGGTACTCGACGGATGCCTGACGCACAAAACGAAGCGAAGGATTTTCAAGCCGCACTGTCACTCGAACTGCTTCGGCTTTGTTGAGGAATGGTGCGAGTGTTTCGCGTTCATTGAAATCATCCACACCAAACTGCAGGTCATCATCAAGACCATTGGCACCACGATCTACCGTGAGGTTATTGTTTACGGCAAAGACGGGTGGCGTCCACAGCGATCCCTTGCTGTTCGGATTCACGACGCCTTGGTAGAAGCCATCCTTTTCGTAGGCTGAGGTGTAAGTGTCAAAAGCTGGTTGAAATAGCACAACGTTCTGTGCCGATGTCACCATTCGTCCCGATCGCAATAATGCATCCTGATAAGCTGTGCGTGGATCAGCCGTAATGCCCCTGATACCAGAGAATGGAGATACGACAACGCCAGACATTTGATTGTTGGAATCGATGAACGTGAAGTCGCTGCTGCTGCGGCGATCGAGTCGGCGGGGTTGCCACCCACGCATCGCCCCGCCTGCCAGAACGGGGTAAGCCAGATCGACAAACGCCCCCTTTTCACGTTTGCTGACAACGTTGTTGCTCAGCCATGCTTGGACGGCGTTCCGGTATCCCGCGTCGCTTGGAGCAACCGTTTCCTGCATTACGGTACCGGT
>CAJXTM010000548.1 GCA_913061385.1 uncultured Rhodopirellula sp.
CGGTCTCGTGGGCTCGGAGATGTGTATAAGAGACAGAGGGTAATGTGGTTACCCTGTAATTCGATATCAACGGTCACTGTGTCGCGTGTTGTGCCTGCAATGGAAGCGACAATAGCAACTTGTTGATCGGCCAGTCGGTTGATCAAGTAGCTCTTTCCAGCGTTGGGAAGTCCACAGAGCACCACGGTAATTCGAGCAGATCCACCTCCGCGATTCTGCATGACTCGCAGGGTTTGTTCGAGTTCAGTCGCGATAGCGGACAGTCGATCCACGAGATCCTTGTCACTGATGAATGAGATGTCCTCGTCTACAAAGTCGAGTCCTGCCTCGACATCGGCAAGCAGATCTAGCAGCGTGCTCCGCATTCGTTCCAACGGTTGAGACAAATTTCCGCTGAGCTGTCTCAGTGCATGATCAAGTGTTCCGCGTTGTTCTGCTTCGATGACGCCCAGCACGGCTTCGGCCTGCGTCAAGTCAAGTCGACCAGCCAGGAAAGCCCGCATTGTGTACTCACCCGGTCGGGCTGGTCTCGCACCACAGCGACCCGCTTCGTCAACTAAACCGCGCAGCAGCGGCAATGAGCCATAGGTGTGCAATTCGGCCGAGGGTTGCCCGGTGTAGCTTCGCTGCGTGGGCCAAACCAGTGCATCGACAGGAACTGTGCCAAGAGGATTCCCAAGGTCAACCTGCGTTGATATTCGACTGGGTCTCTCGATCCCATCGGAATGGATGCCCATCCGCTGCAGGATTGCCAACGTGTCATCGCCCGACATTCGAACAACACCACGGATCGCCGGTGACGTGGGGGAGGCAATCGCGACGATCGTGTCGTCGGCGTCAATCAGTGTCATGTTCGCTGAGCCGCTGTGTTAGTCAGATTCCTGTGGCACTCAGGATTACTGTGGGATGACTGAGCCGAGGTTTTCTTGACGACCTGTGAACGCCAACGAAGAGCTGCCTGCACTTGCACCTGCCCTTCGCAGAGCATCGACGACTGCCTGTTGAGTCACAAGGTCCCGCAAGATGATCGGTTCTTTACTGCGATCGCCTGGATAGATGACTAGCAATGGAATGGAACGGGAGTTCAATTCACTCAGCTTTTGCTTGATCTTTTCGTCAGGGTCAGTCCAGTCTGCATACATTGCAACGGCTCCCAGTTCATCCAACACTTTGCGGGTCGTGGCAGTATTCAATGCGACTTCATAATTGACAATGCAATTGACGCACCATTTGGCACCAAAGTCGACCATCACTGTCTTGCCCTCGCTTCGTAATTGCTGCAACTGAGCTTCGTTGTAATCCTGCCAGTCCAACTCCTTGACTTGCTCTAGGTAATGAAACGCTCCCACGCTGATGGCAACCCCGGCAGCGATGCCGCCGATCCACGCACTAATACGTTTATTCAATCGGGCGTAGTTGGGGACCTTGCCGATGATCCAGCAGCCGAACCAGACGCCGATCAGCGAAACAAATACGGGAAGTTTCTGTGAATCGTTGAATTGTGAAAAGAAGAAAGCAACTGTGCCCAGAAACAGAAATGCCATGAGTTGCTTGAGAGTAACCATCCAGTCACCGGGTTTGGGAAGCCAAGCGATGAGTTTTGGGCGGAATCCAATCAGCAGGTAGGGAGATGACATCCCAATCCCGACGGTCAGAAAGATGGCGATCGTCTGAATTGGGGCCAGGTTTAAGGTCAGTCCGAGGATGAATCCGAGCAGAGGGCCACTGCATGGAGTCGCCATGATGGTGGCAAAAATCCCTTTTGAGAACGCGCCAAATAAACCTTCTCGGCTCTGCAGATCTTGGGAAGTCTTGCCCGCTGCCATCCCCGGAACCGGGATTTCCCAAACGTCGAGGTAACTCAATGCGAGTGCAAACAGCGTCAGTGTCAGACCCAGGCGGACAGGAAAGTAGGTGAACTGTTCACCCCAACCGAACTTCGTAACCGCTGCTACGACTGCCAGAAGTGCGAAGACCGCCATGATGCCAGCCACGTAAGCAACGTTGAGTGTCAAGATTCGTTTGCGATCTTCTCCGGCCTGACTGACGAAACCCATGATTTTGAGGCCGACCACGGGAAGTACACAGGGCATCACATTCAGAATCAATCCGCCGATAAAGGCAAATAACAGGATCAGCGGGAATGCTGTCGTTGACTCGTCTTGCAGATCATCCGTGGTCTTCTTGTCCGATTGAGCGACGTCTCTGTTTGCAGGAGTAATCGGGGGTTGGTTTGCATTGGTGTCGGTGCTGTTACCAGTTGAAGAGATGTCATCAGCTGCCGGAGACTTGGGAGATTCCGCCGGTTTCGTGATTGGGTCGACCCACTTGGTTTGGGCGGCCGCGTCTTTGGCGTCATTTGATTTCCCCGAAGTGAGTTGGACTGCTGCAGGGGTTTCTACCGTTGAAGCAGCCACGGTCAGTGGGGCTTTGAAATTGAGGGCTTGTGGCTGAAGGCAACTGCCATCAGTACATGCTTGGTACGCGATCATCCCATCGATCGTTTTGCTACCTGGCTTGGCTGTGGCGGGGACCATGAATGGGATGCGCCAGGTAACCTTGCCTTTGAAGTAGCCATAGGGAAGTACACCCTTCTTCTGAACCACGGGGTTGTTTGTGACTGGTTTTCCAATCTGTAAACCAGACTTTTCTGTGACCACGAAATTGGTTGAAAGATCCGAGTCATCCACGGCTGTTTCATAAACGTGGTAGGTCGCATCTGGTGTCGCGGTGAAAATCAATTCACCCCATTGTCCTGCCTTTAGTGTTGCCGGGAAGACAAATGCAGTCCATTTCACGGCATAGTCGCCGTCGCGGAATGGTTTGGCGACTTCGCGAAAGAGTGACGACTCGGTATTCAGATCTGATGTTAGTTGGGTAGGTTCTGCCTTGACGCCGGAGTCACTGGCTGCGACTGCTTGGAGTGTTTCGCCGACCGGAACACAGGCTTCTTTGCAGACAAGTCCGTTGACTTTGACTGTAATTTCCCCAGCAAAACCAGCTGGTGCCTGAATTGCTGCGGACCAAGTGACGCTGGACTCAAACTCCTCGACGGTCAATCCCTTGTAGACCGATGAGACGCTACTGTTGGGTTTGCGGTCTGCAGTGAACTTGCCAGTTAGTTTGACGCTCGCCGGTGAGGTCACTGATAATGTGGTTGGCGTTGGACCACCAGTCGGTTGAGTCATCGAGTAAATATGCCAGCCGCTACCCAATGTTGCGGTAACATCGAGCTGGCCTTTGCCACTGTCATCAATTTTGTACGTTGCAAGCCATTCGACCGGTTCTGCCGAGTCCTCGCCAAAACCACCCAGCGAGAAGTCCGGGAACAAATCAGCTCCCCCGCCAAAGCTATCCTGCGATTGGGCCGGCGCGATCCAGCAAACCCCCAGCAGGGCAAGAATTGGCAGCCAGCGAGATGGGCTTAAGGTCCAGCATTGCATGGGGAATTTCATTCTGTTTTGCTTGGTCTTTCAGTAGTTGTCATCTAGCCCATTCTACGCGTCACGCGATTTCCGGGTCAATATTCAGTCATTGATCAGCTGGCGGGCGAGGCAATTTGGATCAGGGCATAAATCCGCTTCGCCAGCAGTTCCGGCGGGGCGTCGAAATCTCGTCGTTCGACCAACAGCCAGATCAACCAGTTCGCCAAACTTAGCCAGGTTCCAGCGAAACACAGGTCTGTCGCCAGTCTGGCTAGGCATGCTTCATCTGAGTCGCCGGAAAGCTCTCGTTTCGATCGATACCCCGTAAAAGCCGCTTCCCAGACGTCTTCGGCTGAGTGTTTTCCAGACAAAAAACTGCCCGTCCAGCGAGCCAGATCCGAGGCTCGTGTATCGATGCGAACAGCATCAAAATCAATCAGACCAGTCGCACAGCCCTCAGAGAACAGAATGTGCTGAGCATGCACATCACGTAAAACGTATTGGGTGGCGACTTTGCAATCTGCGTATTGACTTAATGATCGGTGGATTTGGTCATGAGCTTCATCCCATTTCCAATGCAGCAGATTGGCGGCGTCTCGCAGGGCAGCCGACAAATCAGCATCCAGATCGGCTTGGCTGATCAGTTGCATCGGCAGCGGAAATTGTTGCTTCCGAGCGGCGAGGATTTGCAAGCGTTCCTGAATGATGGGGGCAGGTCGGTGGCGGGATTCCAGTGAAGCGGTGCATTGGTGAAAGTGCTGTCTCTTATACACATCTGACGCTG
>CAJXTM010000549.1 GCA_913061385.1 uncultured Rhodopirellula sp.
CGAGATCAGCCTCGGTCTCGTGGGCTCGGAGATGTGTATAAGAGACAGCGCTGGTATTTTTGGAATGACCGAGTCGAGTCCCGAAAAAGCATCTCTCATCTGACCTGACAAATCTGCCGGTTGCTTCCTATTTTGCTGTAACGGAGCAGGAGAGCCCAATTTCAAAGAAGCTAATCGCAGCTCGGCCCATGCACGTGCTTCGGCACTGTATTCATCAGACGCTTTCGTTAGCAAAATCTCTTCCAAGATCGGTATCGCTGCCGCATGGCGATCCGTGTCACAAAAACGCTTGGCAAGTTTCACCTGTTCTTGGAGCCCTGCGTGTTCTGCCAGGCCAACAGTAGACGATTCATGGCTGACTGTTTTATTCAGATAGGTACGCAACGCATCTGAAAACTCCTTCATTGTTTGAAAGCGATGCTCTACCTTCTTAGCCATTGCTTTGGCACAAATATCCGCCAGCTCTGCATCAAGGTCCGAGCGATGTGTTTGGACCGGAGGCGGATCAACTGTTAGAATTTGACCGATCAAGGCAATGGTCGACTCGGCGTTCTCGTACGGCAAACGCCCCGACAACATCTCGTACAACACCACACCCAGCGAATAGATATCGGTGGCGTGCGTAATATCTTTTTGCACGCCCCTGATTTGTTCGGGTGACATGTAGGCCGGCGAACCAATCACCATGCCATCTTTCGTCAAGCGATCATCGTTGGGTTCTTGAGGGCACGCCAGTCCAAAATCCATCACGATCGGCTCTTTACGGTGATCCAGCATGATGTTCGCGGGTTTCAGATCGCGGTGCATGATCCCACTTTGATGAGCTTCCTGTAACGCTAACGCTACCTTACCCACAATTTCTGCGACAACTCGTTCGCTGATCAGTTTTTCGCGAGAGGTATAGTCAGATAAAGGGCTTCCAGTAACATACGCCATCGCGATGAATTGCCAGCCGTCAATTTCTCCGATATCAAACACCGGACAAAGATTTGGGTGCGCGACATTGGCAGCAGTACGTGCTTCGCGATGGAACCGTTGAAGAGTTTCAGGGTTTCTGCTCGCGTCAAACTTTGGAATCTTCAGTGCAATATCTCGGGCTAGCACTTCATCGTAGGCGAGGAATACTGAGCCCATACCACCTTGGCCCAATAAAGAGCGAATTCGATATCGGCCAAGCTGCGTGCCATCGATGATCTCTCGAGCACCCTCAGAAACTGATTCTGCGGCGACATTAGGTGCACTCTGACCAGCGGCAGTGGGATCCGAAGTCACATCAAATTTTGCTCTGTTCTCTGATTCGGTCAGATCACACGTTGAACCCAGATCGACGTTGGCATTCATTCCGTTGGAAAATGCCTCGGTGACTTTCGAGTCGTTTTTCGAGTTACCTTCGTTTTCCATCACACTTCCTACGCTACATTTCGTTTCCAACACTGCCATCAATCGCACAGATATCACAATTTACGTTCGTGCAAGAAATCTCACGCAGCGCCATTTCGTAATAATGGTAGCGGGTTTCAGCGTTTCCTTAAACTCTGTTTTAATCTGCGAGTCTGGCCTTCGCGAATGGAGAATAAGCTGCATGTCTCATCCACGTGAACGCGACGAAATATCGAGTGCGTTTATCGCATGATTCATATTCTTAGTTGCGTGGTACAAACCAATTTGAGTGTCATGAGCCAAACCGATAGACGCTCAAGGGTAGGCCGGAGAAGCATCTCTTGTTGACGCATCGGGTTATGATAAAGATATAATCTTCGATTAATGCGGGTTTCAGAACGCATGCGTCACCTTCGCATCGTTACTGGGCCCCACTTTGTATGCTGATCAACCGAAAATAGAAACAATGATGCAACTTAGCCTCACTCACCAATCCGGCAGTCAACCAAAGAAGCAATCGATGGGAAAGCGTGGGACTGATCCTGACCCAGTTCATCCATCACGCTTCAGTTTTTTAGTAGTCGGTATCGTAGTTGCTTTGTCATTCGATCTTGTGGCCGACGCCAGTGCGACTGAATCATCTAAAAAACCAAACGTGCTTTTCATTGCGATCGATGATCTCAATGATTGGGTCGGCTTCCTTGACGGCCATCTGGATGCGGTCACGCCCCACATGGATGCGTTGGCAAAACGAAGTTGTAATTTCACCAACGCTCACTGTGATGTACCGGTCTGTTCGCCTTCCCGAGTCAGCGTGATGTCGGGAGTCACAGCAACGAAACACGGCAGTTATGAACTCGGTCCGAAATATGAGCAGTTGCCAGCGTTGAAAAACGTTCCCACCATGCAACGATACTTCAAAGACAATGGTTACTACACGTTGGCTGGTGGCAAAATATTGCACCACGGTTTTAGTGGCAGATTGTCAGGTGACGTTGATCGGTCACTGGGTCGAAATAGAAGTCCCAGACCTTTGAAACCTCTAAATCGTCCTGCGAACTGGAGCCGAGCTTGGGACTGGGGCAAGTACCCCGAAAACGATTCCGAGATGGCAGACCATCAGCTTGCCAAGAATGCAGCCAAAGCACTTCATGAAGACTTCGAGAAACCCTTCTTCATGTCAGTTGGTTTCTTCCGCCCTCACGTTCCACTGTACGTGCCGCCCAAGTGGTTTGATCTATACGATGCAAACGCGTTCATGCTGCCAACAAATCCCAAGTCAGACCTTGATGACTTGCCTGAAAACTTCCTGGGAATCAACGACTATGCCGCGGCTCCCACACATGCCGAAGTCGTCAAGCACAAAAAACAGCGTAGTTTAACCCACGCTTATCTGGCATCAATCAGTTTTGTCGACCATTGTGTCGGCATCATTATGGAGGCACTGAAATCGAGTCCCCATGCTGACAATACACTAATCGTCTTGTGGAGCGATCACGGTTTTCATCTCGGGGAAAAACAGCATTGGGCCAAACGCACGTTGTGGGAAGAATCGACGCGTGTTCCACTGCTGTTTGCCGGTCCGGGTATCGCAGCGGGAACTTCATGTGCTGAAGCTGCTAGTTTGATCGATATCTATCCCACGCTGGTTGACTTGTGCAATCTACCCAAGAACTCGCACCTTGATGGCATTTCTCTCGTCCCCCAACTTCGAGACCCGGGTACGCCGAGGGAGCATCCGGCGATCACCTCTTCGTACGCTGGAAACCACTCGATCCGTAACCGCGACTGGCGGTTGGTTGTTTACGAAGACGGAGCAGAAGAACTTTACGATCACCGAAATGATCCGGACGAGTTCCATAATCTGGCAGATCAGTCAGAATACAAAGTGATCCGCGATGAACTTGCTCGCTGGGTACCTCAAGAGTCAGCACCAGAATTCAAAGCCAAATCTGAGCGAGCACGCGAGGGTGGACGCAAGCAGCCCAAGCCCCTCTAAGCACACTTGTTCCAAATCACACCTTTTTTGAGCGGTCATTTCACGCACACTCTGAAGTAGACAGAAACTCAACAATGCAAATCGAGGTATTTTGGTTCGAGCAAGACCTCTGTACTGACCTGATTAAGTTTGCGCAGATTTTTACCAGTACTCGGCGAAAATCCCTCCCACCTCGGATAGAATTGGAATGGCACTGCACTCGCACAATGCATTGAATTGCCACGATGCTAATTACGCTATTCATCAGCGGACTTGTGGAAATGGTACACATCCGAAATAATTCGAAGCTTGAGGCAGTTTACCATCCGTGGGGCTGGTAAATCATTGCACCGTCTTTGTTGCACAAATATCCAAAGGACACCAAAGATGAATCGAGCATTTAGCCTATCGGTCGTTGTAACCATGTTGTCGGCGAGCGTGATCGGGTGCAGCGGCTCCAGCGAAACGTCAAACATGATTGAGGATGCAGATCAATCGGCGATTGAAGCTTATGACGCAGCTATCGCTGAAGAAGAGAAGCTGATGAACGATGCACCACCCATTGAGGAGTAGAGCTTCCGGTTCGCTGGTTTATGCAGCGAATTCGTTCGACATCTCAGTACAAAAGAAAAACCTCAGCTCCTGATGAAGCTGAGTTTTTTTTGTGTCGATCTCGAACAGCTAGCCTACTGGTTCAGCTGTTCCTCAATTGTTTCGCTGGCACCACGCGAACCGAGTGCCCCCCAAAGCCCATACGGACTTTGCGAGCCTGGTGTGGCTCCGCCAGTGCCATTGAGCCATACCTGTCTCTTATACACATCTGACGCTGCCGACGACTCCTTACGTGTAG
>CAJXTM010000550.1 GCA_913061385.1 uncultured Rhodopirellula sp.
GGGCAGGATCGCGCAAGCGACTAGCTGCCAATTGAGCCAATTTCACCCATTCCGCTAATTCCTGCTGGCGGTCGGCAGCCAGCAAGCATCGGATTAGCAGGCACAGCAATTGGACCTCGCGATAATCCTGGCCCTTGCCGGTGATTTCGTGCCATGACTGAACCGCTAGTTTGGTGGCGGTGGAATGATCCCCCAAAGCAAGATAGCACTCAGTCCAATAAAGATAGTAGTGAAAAGGGACAGGAAGATCCGAATTTAAATCACTCATATCACGATGAGTGATTTGCGGCCCCAAGCCAAGCTTGGCCAAACCACAAGCATGAGCCGCCGAGACGACTTGGTAGTCAGAATCACTCTCAAGATTCGCCGTATCGCCATCAGCCGCTGGATCATCGGTTTGGATACCCCCTTCTGCCGACGAAACAATCTGCATGCAATGACAAGCAGCATTCACCATGCCTTGCCAATCCTCAGCAAGAAACGCCAACTCACAATCGAACGCAGACGCGTGCAGATAATAAAGAGGATCATTCAACATGCGGGCATGTGCCCAGATTTCATCTCGCGTCTGCTCCGCTGCCGGGCGATTCCCACTAGCGATATGAACTTCGTATTGAGCGCCCAACCCGATGCATAAATCTTCATTGTCCGTCAGTGGCGACGCATCCAGCAGCAATCCAATTTGCTCAATTTCACGTGAATAGCCCAGTGGGTCAACTAATGAGTAAGCACTCGCCAATAGATTATTCAAGCCAATACGCTGCGACTTGAGATCGTAATCCTTTGACCGCGATTCCATTGCCGCAGGACAAACCACCGCAAGGCCCTCCACCATGTCATTGGCGGTTCCGATCAACTCACTTGCCAAATAAAAATCAAATATCAGAGAAACCTGTCGGTCCGCTAATTTTTTTGAGAGGGCAACCGCATCACGCAAACCTTGCAAGCGAATTGCCAGCGATTGCTCCTGCATAGCGATATCAAGTTGATTGATTGCCCGATTCAAACATTTCGCTTCTGCTTGACTTTCATGCGTTTCATACTCCTCGCTGTAATCATCGAGTAGATCATAAATCGTGGACATGAATTTCCTGACAGCTTAATTTTCCATAATGCCGTCTATCACCGGATGGACGCACATTCTTTACTCACAGGCGGCATTACCTCAGGGCGAGCCGACCAAACCCACACGACCTTTGATTTCGCGAGCCGGAATCACACCAAAGTCGCGACTATCCAACGATGCTGGCACATTATCGCCAAGCACAAAGTACTCATCGCTCCCCAGCTCAATCGGATAGCGAGAGTGGTCATCGTGAGGGCGAAGACGATATTCAACCTGACGAGCAATTTGCAGACAGGACAATTGCACATTTCCCTCACGCACCCGAATCGCAACAGGCGTATCCGATGCCATGGAAGCAACCTCGGCCACCGTTGCATCATCAGATGAAATATTAAATTCGCATTCGCCTGCTACTTCATAAGTGACACCAACAACGCGACCATCAACCCAAAACACAGCTTCTAATGATGCCCGATCCTGACAAACTGCCTTACCACTTAAGACAAGGCGACTGGCAGGTTGCAACTTGCGGCTCAAACCGACGTTGTAGGGATAGTCATCCCAGATGCAACTCGACTGATTTCGTTGATGAATACTACGATGGTGATAAACCAACCATTCTCGACCTACCGATTTCCAGGTCCGTTGACTGCTACGCTGCCAACCACCGGATTTCCACCGCGACACCGCGCGGCGACTGTCCATTTCAAAAACCATGAAAGAAACGGGAATACTTAGTTTAGCTTCGGGGCGGAAGCTTTGTGGAATCGGTTCCCCATTGACTAGCAGATCGGACCCATTGAGTTCGACGATGTCGCCCGGAACCGCAGCAATCCGCTTGATGCGTAGCATGTCCTCTCCACCGATGGCCACAACATCGCCGGAACGCAATGCAGTGAATGTTGATAGAGCAGCGGATTCAGTCTCGTGCGGACGAACAACAACCACACTGGCAACATGTGCACCACTTGCGACCTTTGCCTGACCGCCACAGTGGAAACAAGCGACAGGTGCATCATGGCCAGAAATTGCGATCGGCCAATCAAAACCACAAACATCGCAAGCTGCGATTCGGTGCTCACCGAGAAGGGTTGGTGCCATTGATGGGCCATGAATGGCGAAGAGAACTCCGGATTGCCGCCCTTGTTTCCAGCCCATCCAACCAATCACAAGCCCTGCTACAGCGACAAAAATGCTGCCCAAAACGATGCGTCTTCGATCCATCAGCTCCGCCCGACTTCCCGAGGCAGAAAAGGCGACCACGTGCGTGTCAATCGGCTCGAAATCATTGGGCGACAGGTTTCCAGCGTGATCTAACAAGAAAATACGGTTCGGGGTATACTGTAGGTCGTCCGAATCGGACATTTCCAAGGGCGTACCGATCCAGTATAACGCCTGAAAATCAGAAACGAATCGTCACTCACCAATCGTCATAGATTGCCTCTTGAGAGGCTCTCCATTCGGAGCGCAAATTCACAATTGAATAAGTCCCCGATCTCCACACGTGGCCGCATGGGTCAAATTGCAGGTGTTCAAATATCTGCAACTGGTTCCTATGTGCCTGACGAAATAGTAACCAACGAAGACTTAGCTGCGCTAGGCTGTGATAGCGAGTGGATCATCCGACGTACGGGTATCCATTCACGACGTCGTGCCAGCGAGGATCAGGCAACGAGCGATCTTTGCTACGAAGCTGCGGTTCGCTGCCTCAAAGAAGCCGGTATCAGCGTTGATGAAATTGACCTGATCATCGTTGCGACCATGACCCCCGATCACCCGACACCTTCGACCGCCTGCCACCTGCAACGGCGTCTGGGCGCGACCGCCCCAGCGATGGACCTGAACGCTGCGTGCGCCGGTTTCATGTACGGATTGATCACGGGTTCCCAGTTCATTGCCACCGGTAACAATCAGTGTGTGCTTGTCGTGGGTGCCGACATGATGAGTTGCACAGTCAATCCTGATGACAAAAAAACATATCCGCTATTCGGTGATGCTGCGGGCGCCGTCCTCCTGACTTCCGATACCAATAAAACGGACTCGGGCATCCTCTCTTATCAAGTCGGTAGCGAGGGATGTGGAGGCGAGATGCTTTGCATTCCGGCGGGGGGCACGCGGCAGGAATTGACACCTGAAATGCACGCGAGCGGTCAACAATTTCTCGCCATGGACGGGAGGAATGTTTTTAAATGGGCCGTTCGTGTATTCGATGAAAGCGCCAAGCAGGTACTGCAACAAGCCGGTGTGGACGCCAGCGAATTGGCTTGCGTCGTATTACATCAAGCTAACCAACGGATCATTGACTCTGCTGTCTCTGATCTAAACGTCGACCGAGAGAGAGTATTTGTCAACCTCGACAAATATGGCAATACATCTGGTGCGAGCATTCCTCTGGCATTAGACGAAGCTGTGAACGCTGGAAAAATCAAACGTGGTGACCTCGTCCTGCTATGCGGATTTGGCGCGGGATTAGCATGGGGCACAGCACTGATTCGTTGGTAGAGCACTGATTCGTTGGTAGAGTACTGATTCGTTGGTAGAACACTGATTCGTTGGTAGAACACAGGTTCATTGGTAGAACACAGGGGCAGCATTCGAGCGTGAAAGTGCTCCTCCCCTCGATCAACAAGATGGGGTATCAGGCTTTCTGGATATCTCGTGAGATCCCTGAGGTCTTTTGTCGAGATCCAACAGATCACCCTGTGGCTTGGCCCACGAGTCGATTGAAATGCTAAGCCCTGTGTTACTGCTTTCGACCGACTGTCAAAATCATGAAAACAGCATTAGCAGTCACCCCACTACAGCAGATGCTTTGCTTTGACCTCGAGGTACTGATTGACCAAAGGAGCAGTGAGCTCATCTGGGAAGGAATCCACTACGAGGACCCCCCGATGCGTCAAGTCTTTCACAACTTGATCCCGCCACAGCAAAATGTCGGCCGCAGCAGCGGCGCGATACATATGAAATTCGTCTCCATCAGGAGAATCTGCAGCATCAAACATTTCCCGGTCTCGCAGCAGAATCCCGAGGGGCAAATGTTGACCATTGATATTCCCCAAGTAGTCGACTACCGCCTCAGCATTAACCTCATCAATCACGCTGTCTCTTATACACATCTGACGCTGCCGACGACTCCTTACG
>CAJXTM010000551.1 GCA_913061385.1 uncultured Rhodopirellula sp.
AGATCAGCCTCGGTCTCGTGGGCTCGGAGATGTGTATAAGAGACAGATTCTGGATGTTGCCATACAATTTGTTGAACATCTGGTAGGGATCGCTGATGGGGGCAACGGGCTGATTGGGCCCAGCGTAAGACCAGCGTGTCCAAGTGTCTGCTCGGTCTGGCACCATGACCCCAAATTCCAGCGAGCCGAATCGTGTTCGGGTAGCAGCGTCGGCTTGGAGTTTGTTTTTAAGATATTGGTCGATTGAGATTCCCATCGACCAGCCAGCGGGTGTGTCAGAACCACCTTGGATATCCCCCGGAAAGAGTTCGACGCCCGTAAGCAGGCATCCAATGCCACGCATGTGTCCGTCACCGTCACCTTTGATTCGATTGTCGATGCCCCGCAGCGTCAGCAGTTGGTCTTTGTAGGGAGCGAGGGGTTCTAGGATTCTTTTGAGTTCAAATTTTTCGCCCTCTTCGTCAGGCCAGAAGTGTTTCGGGATGACGCCATTGGGACTGAATACGAAAACTAAGCGTTGTTTTGTTTGTCCATTCGGTTCCCAGCCTAAGCTTGGAAGTGCCAGTACTAAGTTGGCCGCGGCTCCGCTGATACCGAGATTTCGAATGAAGTCACGTCGTGTGGTTCTGGATCTCATTGTCTTCTTTTCCTGTTCGCCAGTTTTTTAACGGCGTGTTTGGAACAAGTATTTAGGCGTTGGAAATGCCTGAGTGAAAATCAATTAGTGGTTTGTGAATCATCAGGCGGTTGGCGACTCGCGGTCACAGCGATCGTGATCAGCAGTTCGCGAATGTTGTAGCCGCTGTCCCGAAATGATTGGGTGATTTCGTCTGCCGTTCCACTGCCATAGGCTGCAATCGGTTGTTTTACAAAGTGTTCAAAGGCCGATTCCACGAATGCTTGGTGGCAGTCTTCGCTTTGGGCCAAGTAGTCAGTGAGTTCACGAGCACCGTTGAATTCAACACGTTGTCCATTGCGGTCAGTGTAGCTTCCCGCTGCATTGATCTGCTTCTTGTTTTCCTCGCGTCTGAATCTGCCTGTCGCATCAAACTGCTCAAACGCGAAGCCAAGTGAATTGATTTGTTGGTGACATGATTGGCAGTTCACCTCGCCTGTTTGCAGTTGAACTCGTTCACGTGTGGTTAGTCCGGGGTGCAGGTCAGCGCTCAATGGCGTGAACGATGCATCGGGGGGTCGGAGTACGCGTCCCAGTGTTCGGCGGGTTAGGAAAACACCACGGTGAATCGGTGATGTGGTTCGGTGGTATGCGAGGTTACTCATGATTAATGGGTGAGTGAGTACGCCCGCGTGGATCTCTTTGTCATGAACGCTTCGCGACAACGTTGACTCGGTGCTGCCGGTGTTTTTGCTGTTGTCTTCGGCTTGCTGTGGTTTCGTGCTTTGGTCTGTTTCGGGCTGACTGTCGAGCGGGGCGCTTCGCCAAGCGGTACCGTAGTAATTTTCGAGTCGTTTGGTCGTGTATCGCCAGTCTGCTTGGAATAATTGTCTAAAATCACTTGTTTCGCTGTCCATTAAATCCTGTAAGAATCGATTCATTGATCGTTTGAGATCTTGGACAGTGGCGGTATCGAATTCAGGAAACTGTCCTTTATCCTTGACCACCTCTTCTGTGTTTTGGAGTCCCAGCCACTCGTTCAGAAACGCGAGTGTCTTGGCTTGGGCACGATAGTCATCGACCATTCTCCTTGCCGCATTGGTGAGTTGTACCTCATTCTGCAGTTTGTCTTTGGCAGCCGAATTAACGAGCCATGACTCGGATGGCAGAGAGTCGAACATCACCAATGCCAATCGATTTGCGGTTCGCTGGCTGCGATTGTGTTCAGCATCGAGCGTCGGGTAGAGAAACCGGGGTGATTTTAAAGTCATAAGCATGACTCTGCGGATCGCTTCACCGTCATCTTCTGAAAGTGCGATTTGTTGATCGATGTAGAGTTTGCGGGCCGCATCGTCCAGTTTTCCTCGGAAGGCAACGGTAATGATGTCTGCGAGGAACCGCCTCAGTACACTGCGATTTTCGTTGGCTTCGTTGGCTTCGTTGCGGTAGCGGTTCTTGTACTTGGGGTACAGTTCATCGATGGCGATTTCTGCAAATTCAATGGCAGTCGCTGTGGTTGATTCGTCCCATTGGCGACTCACGGATGTGCCTCGATCGTAGCCATAGCTGCGATCGTCTGGGGGCAGTTTCGCTTGCAGTGAGAATGTGTCAGCAAGTTGTTCGGGGATCAGGTTTTGTCGGGGAACCACTTCCTCGATGCCTCCCGGTGGGATCCAGGAAAGGGAAATCTTTGCGGGCGGTTGTTTTGTCTTTCGCTTTCTCTGTAGGAGGCTGATTTCAAACGGATAAGCTCGCCCTGCTGTCAGGTAGATGTCACGTCGGAATTCATTTCGACCTTCTGATTGAACGTGATTGTTAATGAGTTCACGGTTGCGGCTTCCGAAGTCCATCATGCATGAGCAGGTGCTTCGCAGTACAATCTGGTAGCGCCCGGTTTGGTCGACTTTAAGAGATCCTTCCCAGTGGATCAGGTAACTCTTGGGGTCGATCTCGTCTCCGGGTGATTCATTCCCAAAATCAAAGTTGATGACGTTGTCGATGCGTTCGATCCGTAGTGCTTCCGATTTTCGCGACGTTCCATCGTAGTAAGTCGCTTTGACGCCCCGCTGGTCCGACGTTGCCGGGGGCTTGGTGAAATGTCCGTACAAATCAGCAATGCTCTGGCGGAGTTGTTCGCCAGTCAATCTCGACATGGTGATTCGGGGCGGTCGATTTCGCACTCTCGCCGCTTTGCCGTAGAAAGTTGCATGGATGTATGCCGCTACTGCGGCGGCGTCATCGCCTACACAGGCATCCGCGTCGTCTTCAGGCATTGTTTTACTGATCAGTTGGGTCAGGCTGCCCACACTCAGATCGCCCACTAGCGGGTGTGCGTAGTGGTCGTCAGTTCCTTGCCCAGATTTTCCGTGGCAACTTTGACATGCTTGTTTGTAGAGCTGGGACCCAAGTTTGATCAGCTTTTTGTCGTCTGTGTTGTCGAGTTTGCGGCCAGTTTCGGATGTCTGTACCACAACCGCTGCTGGGAGGGCTGCATGCAGTGAAGCGATGTTCGAGGCCATTGCTAAAGAGCCGATTTGAGCCAACAGTGGCAGCCAGACGGAGGGAACGAGGCTATGGTTGGAATTGTGTAAATGGCCGGAAAACAATGTTTTGACCGCTTCGGCTGCATTGAGAATGCAATTTCGATGATGCTGGCGTGGTCTTTTCAACAAATTGGCTCTGCTTTGCGAGAAAGCTGGGAGGCAGCAGTTTCTTAGAAATGCTGCTTCGCTCGCGGGAGGGTGGGGCTCCTATTGTACCCTGCTGCGGCAATTACGCGAGCGAGACTTAGAAGTGGGCTGAGCCAACTTCTCGTTGGGGGGCAGCTTTGGGCTTGCGTAGGTCGTTTCTTCCGCCATACTTGTCCGCTTCGTTAAAACTGGCTTGCAGCCGCAGGGCAGTTTTGGCTGAAGAATTGTATTCGCAGAGCATTTTGATCGATCGATAGGTAAGTACAGATGGCCGAAGTTTTAGATGTAGAAAAACGCGAGCAAGTCGGCTCGTCGGCTACGGAACGATTGCGTCGGAGCGGGCGTGTACCCGCAGTATTGTATGGCCACGGTGAGAATAATGAGCACTTGTCGGTGCCAGCCGCTCAGGTCAAGACATTGTTGCGTCATCACAGTAAGACAGTCGAGCTTGCGGGCGACGTTAAAGAAACAGCGTTAGTTAGTCAGATTCAGTGGGATCCATTGGGAATCGAGGTGCTGCACCTCGACCTGATTCGTGTGAACTTGAAAGAATTGGTGCGCGTAACCGTGGCGATTCACCGGCACGGTGATGCAGAGGGCCTTCGGCAGGGCGGGTTGATGATCGACAACGTCCACGAAGTCGAAATTGAGTGCTTTGCGGGCCAGATTCCAGAGAATCTCAGCCTGAATGTGACCGATCTCGAGCTGGGCGGGCAAAAAACTGCCGCAGATTTGGAGTTGCCCGAAGGTGTGTCTCTTGTGACGCCTGCTGAAACCGTGGTCGCACATGTTGAGCAGCCCAAGGGTGCCTCCGAAGAGACGTCTGAAGCACTGGCTGAACCAGAGGTAATCCTGTCTCTTATACACATCTCCGAGCCCACGAGACCGAGGCTGATCTCG
>CAJXTM010000552.1 GCA_913061385.1 uncultured Rhodopirellula sp.
TGTGTATAAGAGACAGGCACACCACCTGGCTGAACTCGCCGAAACGCGAAAGAATGCCGGCGGTCACGTTAATTGGCAATTAGGTTACCAGGGAATATTCCTTTGCGAATACTACCTACGTACGGGTGATCGCCAAGTCCTTGCTGGTTTGCAGGAACTGTGTGACTGGTGCATCGACAACCAAGCCGCTGGTGGATGGGGACATGGCGAGGGCGTAGGTCCCGGTTATGTCCAAAGTGGCTTGATGAACCACGCTGGTGTACCGATCTTGATCACACTGATACTTTCGCAAGAATGCGGGATCAAAATTGATCCAACGGCTTACGCGCAGGCGATGGAGTTGATGTATCGAATGGCGGGGCACGGTTGCATCGCATACGGGGACCATCGTAGTGAGCTGTGGTGGTCGAATACCAATGGTCGTAACGCCATGCTCGCGTGTGCATTTTCGTTGTTGAAAGAGCATCCTCAGTACCTCGCCGCATCACAACACCTTGCGCGGCTCGTGACAGATTCCTATTTCCAGCCGGAGTTCGGGCACACCGGTGGCGGTTTCAATGTGATCTGGCGCGGAATCGCTTCTGTGCACGTACCGAAAACCCAAATGTATTATTATCACCGCCAGATGAAAATTTTGGCGTGGTATTACGATCTCACGCGCCAACCAGACGGGGGTTTCTCGATTCTGCCCACGCCACCAGACAACGGCAGATATTCGGGCGTCGACTGGGGAACGGGAGCAATCGGTTTGACGTACACCGCCCCACGACGCAAGCTAAGAATCACTGGGGCACCGCGAACACAGCACAGCATCGCTGCCACGCCACCAGCATTCGAATGGGGCAATGAAAACGACCTTCAATTCTTTTCCACTTTTGGCTCTCCGGATTATGGTCCTGACATCGACCACCCCGACAAAATCTACACCAAGCTGTTGGAAATCGGTGCCCCTGCTCCGACCGTCAGCTACTGCAGCAAATATCTTCGCCACTACAGCCCATTGGTTCGAACTTGGGCTGGTCGCCGACTTGGAGAAATGAAAACGCCGAAAGCGATCGAAGCTTTACAACGCGCCAGCCTTCATTCGGATCCTCGAGTTCGCCGAGCTGCATTCGACGCGATCTCAGGCTACGACAATTGGCAACGCCCCATCAAAGGCAGATTGCCAGCAAGCGTCATCTCAGCGCAGTTTCTAGAACAAATCCTTCAAGCACTTAAGAATGATCAATCTGCATGGTGGGAGATTGACGGAGCGCTGTTCGCACTCGGTCAGGCGGAACCATCCGACATCCGTAAGAACCTGCCGCTAATCCGTAAATTCTGTTCGCACGAGGACTGGTACCTGCGTGAGGCAGCGTTCTGGGCCATCACAGGCCTGCACGCCGATATCACAGGCCAAGAGTTTGGCATCCTCACTCAAATGTATGAACAGTCACAGCACGTCTTTGAGCGAGCCTCGTTCGACTCAGGTTTTCAAACGATTCTCATAAATGACAAGGCAGCGTTCGATCGAGCCAGCTTGATCAATTCTGCCAAACGTCTGGGTAAAACAACACACGACCCAAAAATCATGCTGGGATACGGAACCGGTGGCGTCCACGAAGCCGCACATCGAACAATGATGGTTCTCAAACATTTTAATCCGGACATCTACCCGCTAATGATCGGTGACTTCACCCTCTACCTGAAAAACTGGGAACCCTACTACCAGCACAGCATCTGGCTTATCAAAGGAAGCAAATGGCAGCCAGGCATATTAAACATCCTCGAGAACCTTGGCCCCGAGGGAAGACCGATTGTTAACCAACTCGAACGAATCACAAATGAATACGGTAATTACGATCAAACTCGCATTCCACGAGACGCCCTAAACCTGCGTGACCAGATAGTGAATAGCGTCAATCACTGGAAAGAGAAGCAAGCCGGGCAATGATCCTTTACCGATTTCGGAACAGTACACCGAAGCCATTTACTCTCGCACTATCGAACGCGATGCCTCATACGCTGAAGGCCTGCAAATCTTCCGTTCATCAATCACCTTGAACACCTCTTCTCTTCCATCTGGACCTGACGCTCCTAGCGCTCACGGCAACCACAACTATTCACGCTCCAGTGCCGCATTTCCCCCGATGTGTTCTTGTTCTCGTTCTTCGAGAAACGGTCGGCTGTGCAGCCCTGGGCGTTAAGCCCAAGCAGTCACTACTCACGCTGCTCCGCTGCGAAGGAATCGATAATACCAGACTCGAACGCTTCTGGTTGATCCTTGTCGCAAGCGCACATTCCATCTCTAATGAAGCTGCAGCAAGGAACGATCTCGTTTCGGATTGCGGCGTAATCACTTACATCGAGGAAATGGCTAAATGTCTAAGTTGCATCGAAACCTTACAAAACTTGCATGCACCGTCGCGATCACGGCGTTAGGCAGCCTACATGCGGCGCCACCTACACGCCCATTCGATGCTCCGGGAGCTCCGAAGTTTGAACGACTCGATGGAACGAATGGGCCCAACCCTCCGCTAGATTCTGACGGTGATTTTTTGATCGGTCCAAACTACGCTCCGGCACCTGAACGAAACGTGACAAACGGTGTTCCGCAAGGACGAGTGACGCAATTCACGATGGATTCCAAGGACGGCAAACTGTTCAACCCGGGGATCGCTCGGAAAGTGTTCGGAACTGTGGATCCGGGAAATCCCAAAACGCTCATTGTCGATACCCATGAAATTGACTACCAACGCAAAATCACGGTCTATGTCCCCGCACAATACTCACCGGGAACAAAAGCACCCTTCATGGTGTGTCACGATGGACCCAAAGGTGAGCCAAAGTTGCTTCTACCGAGAATCCTCGACAACCTCATCGCACAGAAACGCATACCCCCCATCGTGCTGATCATGATCGCGAATGGCGGCGGCGACGCGCAAGGACATGAGCGTGGCAGAGAGTACGACACAATGTCAGGATTATTTGCAGAGTACATCGAAACCGAAGTGCTGCCACTCGTTGAAAAGAACTGCAAGGTAAAGTTAACAAACGATCCCGACGCACGCGCCGTGATGGGGAGTAGTTCGGGTGGATCTGCTGCCTTGATCATGTCCTGGTTCCGCCCTGACCTGTATCACCGTGTTCTCACAACTTCGGGAACATTCGTGAATCAACAATGGCCTTTCGATCCTAAAATGCCAGACGGTGCTTGGGGATTTCATAACAAGTTGATCCCAGAGACACCCCGCAAACCCATCCGCTTATTCATGGCAGTGGGAGATCGTGACAACTACAACCCAAACGTCATGCGTGACGGAATGCACGACTGGGTGGAGGCAAATCATCGCATGGCGAAGGTACTGAAAGCAAAAGGCTATCACTATCAGTACCTCTACTGCCTAAACTCTGGACACGGAGTAGGTAATGCCAAGGCTCAGTTCCTTCCGCACGCGATTGAATGGGTCTGGCGTGGCTACAGGCAACCGGCTCAGGACTAAGGCTTGTCGTTCCATCCCTCCCCACGCGGCAAACCAGACACGAGCCCTTAATGACTCGTGAACTCCTGCCACCGCTGCTGTAGCCACTGGACACCCGGCTTGGCATCGGTCATCAGAAAGCGATACTGGGCTACATACGGGTGCTGCTGATCGATAATGAACCCGCTTTCGACACACGGACAAAAACAGAAGTAAGGTTTTGTTGGATGGAGCCTTGTTGACTGCGGTGACCGAAATGAGCTCTTGCCACAAAGCACCGTGATGCTGACGGGATGCCCTTCGCTCATACCCCACATCGTGACCCAATTCGGCCGTTGATGATTTCCGTTCAGGCGATTCGAGCCCAGACTATTGATAAAACCCGCGGCCTCTCTATCGTCTTCGGTGGCGGACCGCGCATCCACACCCTTCGCCGTCAACCACGACACAGGTCCCCTGATTGCAACGCCTCCATAATGATAGTTCTCCACTTTTAATGGGATGCCAGTCAAAGCTCGCTGTGTCGTTCGCAGATCAAAACAGTGATACGTTCCATCTGTTGGAACGGCGGTAATCTCCCAACGCTCACTCAACACTTCAATCGGTGGTCCCTGTTCACTCCGATGAGCCAGTTCAACCACGAACCCAGTTCGCTGTTGATTTGAAAAGGTATTCACCACACTTTGGTGTGCCTGTCTCTTATACACATCTCCGAGCCCACGAGACCGAGGCTGATCTC
>CAJXTM010000553.1 GCA_913061385.1 uncultured Rhodopirellula sp.
ACGAGATCAGCCTCGGTCTCGTGGGCTCGGAGATGTGTATAAGAGACAGATTGCGTTGTCGACGTTGAATTGAATCCTGTTTCCTACGCGTCTTGGTGAGCACCATGGCTCCCGGCAGCAATAAAAACAGCAACGCCAGCGTCACGACCACACCCAGCGATGCGACGCCGCCAAAAACACGAACGGGTGCCAACCGCACCAACATCAACGAACTGAGCCCAATCACTGTTGTCCCAGTCGCGAGGCAACAGGGTGGAACCCCTGCTTTCATTGCAAGACTAGCAGCCTGGGCAGGCGACAGATCGGGAAAATCCGAGGCAGCGTCGAGATAATAGTTACTCAAATGAATTCCCGCTGACACCGTCAACACAAAGATCAACGGCGGCAAAACAATTAAAACAGCATTCATGGGAACGCCGGTGTAATAGACAGCCGCCAAGACGAGCCCTTCACCGATCACTGCTACAGTCACGATCGATGCCGTCAATGGAACCGAGCGAAGACAAACCAAACACAAAAATGCTGCAATCAAAGCCGAGGGAGGTGTAAATACCCGCATTGATCGAACACTCTCTGCATCGACCGTACCACCCTCAAAGGGACCACCCACAACCGAAACCTGATCAGCGTCCTGATCGGTAGCCTCGCCAATGATCTCTCGCATACCGGGAAGCAGCAGACGCCGCTGCTCAAGCCCTGCCACCGAGAAAGATGCAACCAGACACGTCTGGTTGCCATCCTGACCGATCAATGAACCTTGAAGGCGACGCACCGCAGCAGCTCGAGGAAGACTCACAGGCGAGGAGGTTAAACGATCAAGAGTCTCGGTCCCCGTGCGCAACCACTTCAGTGGATATTTCAAGCCTGTCTGTTCCCGCAAGCCGACAATGATGTCAACAACATTCGCCGGAAGCTCCGAATCGATCTGATCACTCGACTTACCCGCGTCAACATCACTGCTCGGAACGGGTTCAACCAAGGGCCTCAAAGCCGCAGCGGCTGCAGCTAGCGAATCAGAATCCAAATCAGAACCTTTCCATGCGATCATAATCAGATCCGCGGCAGAAAAGTTCTTGACGAAATTATCGAAATCTGTTTTCTCCGAAACGGTTTTCGGGATCCAGTCAGAAGGCCGATTAAAAAGCGATTCGATCGCAGCGTGCGAATGCAAAATGGCCGGAACCGCAAGCAGAACCAAAAGCGAGATCCCAATCTTGAACCGTCGAAGATATTTCTGCCGCAGCAAATCTTCGTCATTCATCGTGAATACTCGCAAAAGTTCGGTTAAACCCAGACAGGTCAGTGAATCACAGTCAGAAAAGTTCCTCTGAACAGCGAGATCCCGAAGCAACAAACAACCCTCAGCCAGCCCCAATGGGGCTATATTCGCGAAACCAGCCCAGTTTTGCCAGTAGGCAGAAATCCGCCGATGAACTTGCCCAAACTCCTAATCCCCTGCCCTCACTTTCCCAAAGCAACATCACTGCAACTCAAGCAGGAAACACTGAGTCCAGTGGCATGACCTGATCATGCTATTGTCATCTTGAAACACCCTGGCATTCATTGCCAATCCAACTCGGCTCACGCCATGATTGAATTACGTTCACTTCGCATCATCGTTGCCATACCTGTCTACTTTCCATCAATGACACGATTTATGCATCGATGCAACCGCTGTTGCTGCTCAGCATCATCGATGCAACCGCTACTGCAGAAGACGATGCGATCATCACCCCGAAGACAGACGAACCCCAGATGATCAATCTGCATCACCTCCCCTGACCTGTAGAACATGCTGACTTGTACAACATGCGGAGTCGCAAAATCGCGAATGTTGTTCACGATCACGATGCTGACTGCAACACTGTGTATCGGAACCGACCCCATACTGTACGAGCGAACCGAGAGATCGCGGTGACGTACCGATACACCCCCACTTACGACGGATATTCACGGAGTCATTTTTGGGGACAAACGCTTAACTTCAGCAGCCTATTCCCAAGTACTGTCACTCAATCATTGGCCGGAGCTACTTTGAGGTGGCGCGGACATTCTTCATCTTGGCAACCTGGACAAGCTGGAAAGATCCTTACCCGAGGTTCAGCCTAAGCTGGGGAATCACTGCGTTTGGATGTATATGATTCTGCCCGTTGGTCTTGGAAATTTCTCGGGTCATTTGCATCTGCATTCGCTCACTGACTTCTTCGGCTTGAGCTTCACTGACTCTTACAACCTGAACGTGACTAACACCGAAGCCACAGAACGGAGAGCGAATCGAATAAGACCAACGTTCGGAACAGTCCTGACTGAGCAAGACCGATAAACACACGAACAGTTACCGCAAGAGAGCAAGGCTGTCTTCAACGAGCAAATAATCGCCCCGCCCTCAAAATCGGTGCCAAGACTGATGCCAGCGCAACGAACAGCAGGTTCGACCAAAGTTTCCGGACGCCTACGTCTCCCAGATTTCGAAAAACCGGAAAATCATCGTGGCGGCGTTCACGAACCGGCCCACCGATATTGATCTTGGTGATTCAATCTTTGTCTTACGAGCCGGTCCGGCTCTGAATTGGATCGGCACTGGGTGGGGATTATCGGGAATATGGCAACTGGCAGTGCCCCCGGATCGATGGAGTGATAGTGAAAAGAGGCGGCTAAAATACCGAACCCGTGGTTGCCACCGCCCGCCGACTCGATCAACATACAAGTTCACGGAATTAAACCAACCAACATTTACTTGGAAGAAAAAAATGACTCGCACACTCCTTGCAATGCTGTTCACTCTGTCGCTGTTCTTCGTAACTGGTTGCACCTCAAGCACTGAAACAACTCTGATCGAAGCAGAGCCGGGTGCTCAAATGACCGAAGCAGAAGAGCAGGCTTACGAGGATGAAATGGACGCCGACGGGGAAGATGACGGCCAAGGCGACGAGTAATCACGTCGAGAATGGCCAACACTGCACGCTGTCAAATTGTGGATTACCATGGGCAAGCGAAAAAGGCGGTCGTTCCAGCCGACAGGCAACCAACAGGAAACGCGTCTCCAACAAGCGACATCGAACGCTGAAGGGGCAAGTCCCGTTGTCAGCCCCCCTCGAAAAAACTCTTTCAAGATGCTACTCGGCAGTATTTGCCTAGTGGCATTTTTTTTGCGATTGCTGAATCTACTGCAAACATTCGAGCTACCGACAGTAGTGCAGTTGATGGGCGATGCCCGTGGCTACGTCGACTGGGCCCAGCAAATCGCTTCGGGTCAATGGTACGGAACGCAAACGTTCTATCAGGCTCCCTTGTATCCCTACACGCTCGCTTTACTAATCAAGGGACTTTCTGCGGGCACCTTCGGTCTGCGTTTTTTTCAAATCATCCTCGGCACTCTTAGCGTTGGCCTATTGGGGCTCGCGGGGCGGCAAATATTCAATCGGCGGGTGGGAGTGATTGCTGCGGTCATGTACGCGCTGTATCCACCTGCAATCTATTACGACGGGATCATTCAAAAAACTGCCCTCGCATCGTTTCTCCTGTGCCTGCTGTTAGGGGAATGTGCATACCTAAGTCGTCGAGCATCCAAAAGACATTCCCTGTATGCCGGAATTACGCTTGGCTTGCTTGTGCTGACTCGCGAAAATGCGTTGCTATGGGCTCCAGTCATTCCGATCTGGATGGCACTGCGAATCCCCGCCCAACGAGTGACCAAAACATGGATCGTCATCAGCTATGGCTTAGGCCTGGCGGTTGTGCTGTTTCCAGTAGCTGCTCGAAATGCGTCACTGGGTGGCGAATGGTCGCCCACCACCTTTCAAGCCGGCCCCAACTTTTACATTGGCAACAACCTGCAATCCAATGGACTCTACCGGCCACTGGTTCCAGGTCACGAAACGCCGAAGTATGAACGAGCCGACGCACAGCGATTAGCGGAACAGGACACTGGACGCGAATTGACATCCCGTCAAGTTTCACGCTACTGGTTCGAAAAATCATTTGACGAAATTCAAGAAGATCCCGTGCGATGGATTCAGTTGTTGATGATCAAGTCGCTCATGGTGATCAACCGTTTCGAAGTTCCTGATGTCGAAAGCATGCGGGTGTATCGAGATTTCTCGATCACGCTAAGGGTCATTGCACCGCTATGGCACCTGTCTCTTATACACATCTCCGAGCCCACGAGACCGAGGCTGATCTC
>CAJXTM010000554.1 GCA_913061385.1 uncultured Rhodopirellula sp.
CTACACGTAAGGAGTCGTCGGCAGCGTCAGATGTGTATAAGAGACAGATGTATTTGCAGAGACATTGGGCTTCGATTCGCTTCGGTCGATCTCCTACATTTTGACGATGGAGATGCCAAAGTGATTGAAGTCAACGCGATCCCCGGGTGGAAAGGAGCGCAAGGAGTCACGTCCGACCAAATCGCAATTGATATCGTCGAAGAATTGCAACTGCAGGCAGAAACAACACGAGAAAACGTTTGCCGATGAGCGACTCACTTCAATCTGCTGACAATCAAGCCGACGATGACGCGGGTGAAACAAGGCGTCTACCTGTCGATGGAAATGTGGCAGGCAGGCTTACCATGGTCGCGTCTATCGCCCCAGGCGCCATCGCAATTGCCGAACCGGACGGCCCACCTCAGCCAGACGGACTCCGAAACTATTCATTGACCACGTTCGGAAGCCTTGACCAACGAAGCGACGACATTGCCAAAGGTCTCATCGCATGGGGGCTAAAACCCGGCATGCGAATCGCAATGCTGGTCCCATTTGGCGCAGGCTTCATCGAACTCGTCTTCGCATTAATGAAAGCCGGCGTCGTGACAATACTTGTCGACCCAGGAATGGGACGCAAACATCTGGTCCGTTGCTTAAGTGACTCCCACCCGGATGGTTTCATCGGCATCCCCAAGGCACAGGCAATACGCAGTTTATTGCGACGCCGTTTTCCAAAGGCAAAGTGGAACGTAACGATTGGAAGACGCTTTTTCTGGGGTGGCAAAACCCTTCAGCAAGTGATCGAACTGGGTAAGACCCACAAGGACAGCATCGGCCTGCCCCGCGTCGAGCGTTCTAATGATGCCGCCGTTATTTTCACAACCGGAAGCACCGGACCTCCGAAGGGAGTACTTTACACACATGGAATTTTCCACACGCAAATAGATCGGATCCGTGAGCGATATGACATTCACCGTGGTTCACGAGACTTAGCATGCTTTCCCCTCTTTGGATTGTTCGATGCGGTGATGGGTGTGACCACGATCATCCCCGACATGGATCCAACCAAACCCGCTGCAGTCAACCCAGAACGCTTAATTGAGGCTGCCACTCAATGGCAAATTGATCAGTCGTTCGGCTCGCCGGCACTGTGGAACACTGTTGTTCGCTGGGCCGAAGCAAACAACGTCGAGCGTCCATTCCCTACATTGAAACGCATTCTTTCCGCTGGAGCACCTGTCCCCGTGGAAACACTGGCCAAGCTAAGGACCCTTATTGATCCCGACGCCAACATCATGACTCCTTACGGTTCAACCGAAGCACTTCCCCTCGCTTCCATCGAATCGCGTGAAGTGATTGCCGAAACGGGCCCTGCCTCACTCAAAGGAAAAGGGACCTGTGTCGGCACAAGATTTGAGGGAGTTACTTGGCGGGTCATTGAAATCGAGGATGGTCCAGTTACTAACATCTCCGACACGCAAGAAGTGGAGAGGGGTAAAATCGGGGAATTGATGGTGACAGGCCCGATGGTCACCCAAAAGTATGTCGTCCGGTCCGACCAAAACTCACTTCATAAGGTTGCCGATGGCAAGCGAGTTTGGCACCGCATGGGTGATGTCGGATATCTCGATGCACGTGACCGTTTCTGGTTTTGTGGACGCAAGGGGCACCGCGTCACTGCCGGTAAGCGAACGCTCTTCACAGTACCTTGCGAGGCAATTTTCAACGGACATCCTTCGATTTACCGTTCCGCTCTCGTTCCTCGGGGCCAGCGTCCGAATCAGCAACCGGTAATGATTGTGGAACCTCATCCGGATCAAATGCCAACCACGCCCCAGACACGGGAACAGTTGATAGGCGAGTTACTGGAACTGGCTGCACGAAATCCACTCACACGTAGAATTACCGAGATCATCGTCTGGGAAACTCCACTGCCCGTCGACATCCGCCATAACAGCAAGATATTTCGCGAGAAGCTATCAGAGCAACTCAACAATCGCCGGTAATTCCTGAACCAAGCTGTGGCAGCAACGCTCACAATTCGCCGCCTGCTGATCCCAAACCGTTAGCTGGCAAATAAAAATATTTGCAAATGGTTTCGAGGTGAAAACGCAGCCATAGCGGAGACGTGTAGACACCATGTCCAAACAGCTTCTGGTTTTCACGACCCGGCGTCTCCGCGTAGTCAACCAGCAATGTCAGCCCATCACACGATGTCCTACGTCCCTGTTTTAGTTTTAGAAACAAGTCACGCCGCCGAACGGTTGCTTCAAAAAGCCAGTGCAGGCGACGCTCCACCACCATATCCCGCCAAGCGAAAACAGAGGGCGTAAAATCAGTTCCTCCGATTCCCAGATGCTGAATGTAATCGCCCCCCGCTGCCGTCAGCACATCCCCCACCGACTTCGGAATCACCGCTTTCACGGGATCGTGTCGTTTTGTAGCCCGATGCTGGGCGAAATGCAGCAACCGAGGCACCACCAAATCATTCCAGCGATAACGCAATGGTGCCCCAAAGGTCACGATGTCGATTTCGCGACCCGGGGCGTCACCGTCAAGCAATATCTCACGAGCGTGACTCCAGTCCTGCAAATCAACTTTACTCCGGAGCGGACTGTGATAATGCAAACGGGTTGCTCGAAAGAACGCCTCTTTTTGACTCTGCGATGCTCCAACAATCTGCGAAAGCATCGCAATTAGATTTCCGCCATGGCTATGTGCTAACACCAGCAAGCGTCCATTTCCCTCCATTGAATGAATCTTCCTAAGCAAAGCAACAGCCCCATCTGCCCTCCCGACATGGTGATTTTCTCCCGACCAGCCGAATCTTTCGACATTGATGATTGGCAAACCCGGTGAATTTATCAGCTCATGAAACTGCGATGCAAATCCATCTGTGTAATTCCCAACATCCCCCGCTAACTCATCAAACCAAGCTTTACTGAGCTCGTTGATTCGCGATGCTCTTACCGGCGAAAAACGCTTCACCTCGCGAACAAAACCCGTAATGTCTCCACCTGCAAACGTTCCGTGGAGCAAAAGAATATTTCGAACGCCCGCCGCTCGCAGTAACTTGGCAACCGAACGGAACTGCCCCGACTGCAGGTCCAATAATGGCACCGCCTCTCCGGGGGGAATTCGAATAAACTTTCCTTGCAACTCATCAGACGCAAAGGTGTGGTGTGCGAATCGAAAATCTACATTCGCTGCATATCGGGGCATGAAACCCTCGGCGGACCGGGCAAATTCAATCATCAGACATTCTAAACCTGTTGTTGTATACTGTCGGGAAAGACAAGACATCACTCACTAGTTGAATCCGCTACGAACAGGCGATTATTTTATGAAGAGAAGAGAATTCATTGGGACCAGCGCCGCTATCTCCTTTGCAGTATCACAACCACAACTACTCATGGCACTTGATCAAGATAATCAGTACCGCAAAGAGATTGGAATTCAGCTGTATACACTCCGTGACCAGATCGCTGGCGATGTCAAAGGCACGCTTAAATCGGTCGCGGACGCTGGATATAAGCAGGTCGAACCGTACGGTTTCCCCAATGCCAAACCGATGATCAAAGCAGCCAAGGACAACGGTTTGTTAGTGCAGTCATCACACTTCAATTGGGACTCGGTCGTGAACCCCGATGACAAAGGGGTGATGCCTTTTAAGCAAATCCTTGATTCTGCAAATGAGGTTGGTCTGAAACACCTTGTGGTTCCTTACCTTGCGGATCGCAATCGAAAGACACTCGATGACTATCGCGTTCTATGCGAGCGTTGTAACAAAGGTGCGGAAGAAGCAAAGAAGGCGGGTATTCAACTCGCCTATCACAACCATGCTTTTGAATTCGAACCCAAGGCGGGCGGCAAAACGGGCTACGACATCATGAGCAAAGAGTTTTCTCCCGACATGAAGTTTGAAGTCGATGTTTTCTGGGTCAAGGTCGGCGGAAAAGATCCTGTCCAACTGCTCAGATCGCTCAAAGGACGTGTATCACAGATCCACCTCAAAGACCTCGCCAAGAGTGTTACGACGCCAGATTTTGGCGGGATCCCCAAAGATGCGTTCAAAGAACTAGGCAATGGGGTTATCCCCATGGAACCAATCATTGAAGTCGCTGCCGAAACGGGCGTCGATATCTGCCACCTGTCTCTTATACACATCTGACGCTGCCGACGACTCCTTACGTGTAGA
>CAJXTM010000555.1 GCA_913061385.1 uncultured Rhodopirellula sp.
GAGATCAGCCTCGGTCTCGTGGGCTCGGAGATGTGTATAAGAGACAGCTGGAATGCATCACCGATGATGCAATTGTCACCCCTGATTTTTGCAGTGTTGGAAACAACCTCTAGAGCCTGCAACGCCATTCTGGGCGACATCACAAAAGTCTTTGTTTCGTTCAGGCCAGCAATCACGGCGGAAAGCAAACGATGCAATTCCTTGCCTCCAAGCGTTGCACCTGGCCTCACCTTGGCGAACAGTTCTGCGTAATTTTTCTGTTCATAGCTGGGCCAGCGGACTTCTTTTTGGAGCAAAAACCGCTCCATCAACGCTTGAACTGCATCATTACCATCCCCAAATTCACGGGGATCCTTGTTGGTGCATGCGATCACGACCTTGGCCGACAGTGGGACACGATCAGGACCGTTCATAAAAACGCGTCGGGTCAGAACATCTTTCAATGGCAGCAGCGACTGCGCGGGCGCGTCAAAAATTTCTTCGAATACAACGGCCTTGTACTGGGGAGAAAGGAATGACCTGTCGGTGTCATATCTCAGGCAAGTATCGAGGGACGCCATATCAGGACCACCCCACAACCGATCCTCACTCATTCCTTCGCCGAACGACTGAATAAAAATCTCTTTGTCCGTGAGCCCTAATGCCTTCAGCGCGGTCAACACCATGTCTGACTTGCCGTGTCCGCCCGGTCCCCACAACAGCAGGTTGCACGGTTCATAGAGGGCAGCTGAAATAAGGTCAGCAACCTCCTGACTGTAGACAAACTTATCAGCCAACGCCTCGCGGGCCTTCGGAAGAATTTCGACACGTGGCGTCGGCAACCATGCCCAATCGTTGGACTGCATTGGCATGCAACTCCTGCAGCAAAGCTCGGGCACTACCGCCTCGAGACAATCCAAAAGCGAAGAAAAGAGAACCCGTGGCCTGCCATCTTCTCAGGAATCCCCACTGCGGAAAAGCACCAACCGGGATTCAAACTGGCAAAAGCACGCTCGGAACACCCAAAATGCTCCGTACTGCCCAAATCCAACAACCGGGCGTTGCCCAAAACGAAAAAACGTGTTTTTTCAGCGTAATCTTCCGCCAACCGGTAGTGAATACATGCAACAGCAATCACTTCTTACTCCTGGCTAAACAAAGAGATGCCTTGAACGCCGGTTTTGTGATGCAAACTGCCATCTTGAGGTGGTGTGACCCCGTATCGCGTGAAGGTTTTCCCAAGACAACCCTGTGGAAGTAGCGGGCCCCATTCGAGAACAATACACGGTAGACCCGCGTGGATTTTGCCCCACCAGCAGATGCGCAACGTGCCGTTACAAAACTAACTGTCCTGAAAAATCGCAAATTCACGGCATTGGCACCATGATTAACCACCTCAGCGGTGCCTCATGGATCAATAAAGTGGATATAATTAGGTGGTAAGTCCTACCGCTCCAGAATCCGTCCCCCCCAAGCCAAAACTTGGCCTCCAGTCAACTAGAAGATCCCTTCCTCAAATGCGCATACTGGATCTGATCACACCGAAGGATCTTTCACGGGTAGCCAAACTGCAGTTGCTTGCCCGGCAGGTTGTCGAAGGGCTTTGCTCGGGCCGACATCGATCCCCGCACAAGGGTTTCAGTGTCGAATTCAAAGAACACCGTCCCTATGTCCGCGGGGACGAATTACGCGACATTGACTGGAAGGTCTTTGCAAAGAGTGACCGACTTTATATTCGCGAGTTTGAAGAAGACACGAATCTTCGCTGCACATTAGTAGTCGACCGCAGTGGATCAATGCGATACCGAGGAGATCGCTCTGAAGGCCGAAGCAAGTATGAGTACGCACAACAACTTGCTGCCTCGCTCGCCTATCTAATGCTTGGGCAACAAGACACCGTTGGCTTGATAACATTCGACGATGACCTGCGGGAACAATTACCACCCCGCAGCCGCCCATCACATTTACGAGCGTTGCTCACCGCTCTGGCGTTGGATGGCAGTAAACGCGAAACCGACTTGGGCGGTGTCTTCCGTAAAATTGCATCAAAGCTTGGACGACGTGGCCTGGTTATTATCATCTCTGATGCGATGGGTGACACGACTTCGATCTCACGCTCTCTTGCACACATAAGAAGTTCGAAGCACGAGGTGCTGTTTTTCCAGATCATGGATCCGGACGAAGTCGACTTTCCATTCGCTGGCCGAATTCAATTTCGAGATTTGGAACAAGCTGACAACGAGCATACTGTCGAAGCGGTCTCCATTCGCGAAGCTTACTTGAAGCGACTGCGTGAACATGAGTCCAATCTCCGTGACGCCTGTCGGGCGAACAAGGTCGACCTGATTCGCTTGACAACCGATCGTCCCTTTGCCGAAGCATTGCACGAATATCTCGCATTAAGGAGGAGATTGAGATGACATTACTCAATGGACTCCTTGCGTTTGGCGCCCTCGCCTTCACCGTGCCGCTCGCGATTCACCTGTTGTTCCGCAGTCGATTCCGAACAGTCGATTGGGGTGCAATGCATCTGCTGGACACCGTGGTTCGTGTCAATCGACGGCGAATCCAATTGCTGCACTTGCTTCTGCTTTTGCTGCGATGCTTATTACCGGTTCTATTAGCGTTATGTCTTGCACGTCCAATTTTGACAGGCTTTCAAACTCTACCCGGGGATGCTCCCCAATCGCTAATTGTCGCAATCGATGATAGTCGCAGCATGTCAGCCCGTGACAATCTGGACACAGGCATGTCGCGAATGAGTCGCCTGCAGCAGGAGCTTTCAGCCGTAGTCGGCAGATTGTCCCGACGTGATGAAGTGATTCTCATTCGCGCCAGCGATGTGGATTCACCGGCGGCATCCATGGGCGTCCAAGAGGCATTGCGGCAGATCAAGAAACTGAAAACCGAGTATGGCCCGGTTGATCTGGACCGATTGGTCCGGGCCTCAGTTGAGGCATCTAGCGAAAGCTCGCACCCGCAACGCCGAGTGATCATCGCCTCGGACTTCCAGAGTCAAATGGTCCACAGTGGGGTACTTGATTCACTGGAACGCATGACCAGTTCACTCTCAGCAATGCCAATTCGCCCGGTCATCAGCTTTCTGAACTTGGGACGCGACTCCGACCAACTTTCCAACGTTTCGGTGGACTCAATTGACATCGAATCGCCTGCCGTTGTCGCTGGACGAAATGCCCGCTACACCGCCCGCATTCGCAGTTCTAGCGATACGCCCGCTCGTGACCTTCGCATCGTATGGTCGGTAGACGGCCAGCCGCTTGAACCTCGCACAATAACAATTCCCCCCAGATCCAGCGTCACATCAAGGCTGACCCGCAACATCGAGCAGGCTGGGGTACACGAAATCAGTCTGTCGGTGGAACACAGCGATGCCTTGTTACCCGACAATCGCCGTTCGATAGCGGTAGATGTGATCCGCGAAGTCTCTGTGCTACTGGTCGATGGCAAGCCGAGCAGCAAACCGCTGGAAGGTCAGACAGACTACCTTGCAATTGCACTGAGCCCCTTTGCATTCGGCGGACAAGATCAGCCCGACGCAGTTCGAACATCCGTCATCGCGCCACAAGATCTCGCCAAAGAATTAGATGAAAAAAACCCAGATGTCGTCATTTTAGCAAATGTCGAAAAAGTCGAGGGTGAGTCAAGACAGCGAATTTCAGAATTTGTCAACGATGGTGGCAGCCTGATCCTGTTTGATGGTGATGGCATCGACGCCGACTCGTACAACGCCAACTGGGAATCGAACGGAACATTTTGGACGTTGCCGGCGCAACTCGGAGAAATCACCGGCCAAGCGATAACCGAAAACTCTGAGCTCGAAGGCAACGAAGCGCCGCCGATGCCAATTGGAAACCCGAATCCACTTTACACGCCATGGAATCTACTTGGCTCCGAGGAGCAACGACCATTTGCCGATGTAGAAATTTACCGCTACCGAAAACTGAGCCCCAAGCTGATCGCAAATTCAGATTCTAAAATCGAATCGAACGCGGAAAGCAACGCTGACCTTGATACCACACCTCGCTCAGAATCCACTCCTGAACCAGAATCGAACACAATCACCAATTTATTGACCATGGCAAACGGCGACCCGATCGCTGTTTCAGCTCGACGTGGTAAGGGCCGCGTGCTGCAATTTGCAATTCCTGTCTCTTATACACATCTGACGCTG
>CAJXTM010000556.1 GCA_913061385.1 uncultured Rhodopirellula sp.
GTCGGGCTGCTACACTAAGAAACGCGGGTCGGGGAACATTTGAATGGGGCGGGTAGTAAACAATGGCTCTGAGTCTTTTCGAATGAGCGCTACATTGCCCCGTTTCGAATTGCAGGCCTTCGCGGCAGGCTTATTGACCGAGTCACCTCAGAAATCGTCTGACTATTGTAATAATCTTTGCCTGTCCAACTCCCCATATTTTTAGCCAGTCAGTTTTCCCGGGCATTCATCAGATAGTCACGGGATTGCGAATTTCCCTCCCGACTTCTTATCGTATGATTTCACCCTTCAAACCCACTACTGAGATTTGATTCGTGGAAAAGCTGTCGCGTCCGAAGGACGACCTTTTTGAAAATTCGACTATGACGTTCGGGGAGCACCTCGAAGATTTACGTCATTCTTTGTTTCAAGCCATGATTTGGTTGGCCGGCGGTCTGCTGATTGGTCTTTTCTTTGCCAATGATGTTGTCCGATTTGTGCAGATTCCGCTCGAGGGGGCAATCGAACAGTTTAATGCTGATAGAGACTTGCATCGTCTGGGTTATGATCCATCCGATGAGTCGGTTCAAGAATTGCACAAGTTTTTGGCTGAGAACGCTCTGGTTTGGGAAGTCATTTACGAGGTGCCTGATGAATTTCAGGCATTGACGATGGATGCCATGATCCCCAATGCGAGCACGAATCAGGAACAGGATGAAACAGGGGCCACGCAGTCCGAAAACAAAGATGGGGGTGTCTCGGATCGATCGACGGCAGAGGGTGTCGTTGATCCCGTGGAAATGGCGAAAATCCTTGACTCACTTCCCAAAAAACTCGAACCCAAGATCCAGCTGCGCGAGAACAAGACAAGCTTAAGTTCTTTGAAGATGGAAGAACCCTTCATGATTTGGGTCAAGGCCGGGCTGATTGTTGGTGCGATCATCGGCTCACCAGGGATCTTTTATCATCTTTGGGCATTTGTAGCAGCTGGACTCCATTCCCACGAACGTAAGTATGTTTACATCTATCTGCCGTTCAGCATTCTTCTGTTTGTTTCGGGTGTGATCCTTGCGTTTTTTCTTGTCCTACATTTCGTGTTGTCATTTCTGCTGGCATTCAATGGCAGTATGGATGTCGCGGTTGAACCCCGGCTTTCCTATTACGTCAACTTTGTGCTGCTGTTGCCATTAGGATTTGGAATTGCTTTTCAGTTGCCGCTCGTCATGCTATTTCTGCAGCGAATCGGCCTGTTTGAAACTCAGTCTTATATCGAGAGTTGGAAGATCGCTGTGCTGGTGATCTTTGTTGTCGCCATGGTTGTTACACCTGCTGATGTGACAAGCATGATCGCGCTCGCTATTCCTTTGATCTTTCTCTACGCGATGGGAATCTTAATGTGCCGGTTCATTCCCCGTGGTCGTGGTTTGGGAAGCGATGCTTACGATCCCGCTTGATTGGACAGACGTGCTTGGACAATGCGGCCACGTCTAATTGTTCCTTTCGCCGTCAGTTCGCCCGATTCAATTGACAGGCTCGGGCGAAATTCACGGAGTGTGCAATTGATGGCAGTTGGTCGCTTTGCAAGCACTTTCAGTGCTTGCTGCTGGACAGCTTTTAGCTCAATTTCTGAATCAAGGTTCAACCAGAGTTCCAGACTCTTGCCATGATGAAGTAACGCGTGCTGAATGCCGTCAATCTGTTCGATGTCCCGTTCGACAGCAGCTGGGTAAAGTTTGCATCCTGAGGCAAGAACAATGACATCATCAACTCGACCCATGACACGGAGTTGCTGGGTTGTTTTATCGCGTTCGACCAGGTCACCTGTAGCCAGCCAGCCATCGGCTGCCATTCTTATTTGGGTCGCTTCAGGCTGGCCCAGATACCCAAGCATCGTATGAGGGCCACGAACAAAAAGTTGGCCATCTTTGACCGCTGTTTCCCAGCCATCAACAGGCTTGCCCACGAGGCCTGGAGCAGCATTGGAAGGCGTCGCGCTGCAGATGACTGGGCCGGTTTCCGTTAGGCCGTAGCCCTGAATCACAGTGACACCAAGTGCATTCCATTCCTTAAAAGAGCTGCGATCAAGCGGGGCTCCGCCACATCCAAGTAAACGCAATTGCGAAAGATTTTTCGGCATTTCTCGAAGCATCCTGCGTGCCAAGGTGGGCACAGTGTTGATCAAATTTGGTTCGAGATGCTGAATCCTGCGGAGCATGTTCTGGTATCCCAGGCATACGGCAAGTGTGCAGCCACTCAACAGCCACGTTCCAAAATCGCAGGTTCTTGCGTAGGCATGTGAAAGCGGTAAAACGGTCAGTCGGATGTCAGAATGTTCTTGCGGCACCGCTTTTAGTTTGGCTGCGGCATTGGACAGCAAGCTTTCAGCTGAAAGTAAGACCGCAAGTGGTTCACTCGTGGTGCCACTGGTCCAAAGAATCAGCGAGGCCGCTTCCGATGGCTGCCGCAATCTGTTGTAGAAACTGAATTCATCAATGTCCCGCAGGGCAACGGGATTTGTGTCAGTAGTGGATGGCTGACTAGCAGCATCGTGCAGCTTCAAGCTTAGCTGTCGCTTGAAATTATCATCAATCCAAACCCCGCTTATTTGTTTTCGTCGACGTAGAAGTTCTGTGGTTTCTATACGCCGGTCCAGCGGAGCTTCTGTTGTGCCGAGTGCAAGTGAGGCTAACGCGATTACCAGGTCCGCATCGCTATTGTCACTCAAGTGCGTGACACGACGGTAAAGAGCAGCATCTCGGGTAAGTTGATTCTCAATTCGATCGGCCGCGTGTTTGACCACAACGGCGAGTGCATGCCATGAGCATTTGCATGCAGTATTTTGCGGCGAATCGAGCAAGAGAGCTGTAGCATCAGGTCGCGAATGGACCTGATGCTGAAACGCTTCGAAGAGTGTTTTGCGGAACACGGTTCAGTGAATCATCCTAAGCGGGGTTCAGTGCCGGTCCGTCACTTCCTGGGAAATTGTTACGCGGTTGCGTTTAACGTATCCCGAAGCTTGGCACCGTTTCCAGCCTGACCGAAGGCGGTCATGCGTGCGACGCAAACATCTTTCATCGCTGCACGTGCCGGTTTCAAGTAGGCACGTGGGTCGAATGCGGAAGGATCTTCCTGGAGAACCTTTCGGATCGCCCCCGTGATCGCCATTCGGCAGTCGGTGTCTACATTGATCTTTCGGACACCACTTTTGATACCGCGTTGGATTTCTTCCACTGGTACGCCGTACGTTTGCTTCATCTGACCACCGTACTGGTTGATGATGTCCTGCAGGTCTTGAGGGACGCTGCTGCTGCCATGCATCACTAAGTGAGTATTGGGAAGCTTGGCGTGGATTTCTTCGATGCGGGTCATGGCCAACACTTCACCGGTCGGCTTGCTGGTGAATTTGTACGCGCCATGGCTGGTTCCGATGGCTACAGCCAACGCATCAACGCCAGTTTCCTCGACGAAACGGGCGGCTTCGTCTGGATCGGTAAGGAGTTGTTCGCGACTCAGTTCACCTACAGCTCCGTGACCGTCTTCCTGCTCTCCTTCACCAGACTCAAGCGAACCCAGGCAACCGAGTTCACCTTCGACACTGACTCCCTGTGCGTGTGCCAGTTTGACAACTTCTGCTGTCACCCGCACGTTGTAATCAAAATCGGCGGGTGTCTTCCCGTCTTCTTCCAACGATCCGTCCATCATGACGCTGGTGAAACCGTTGTCGATTGCTGATTGACAGGTGGACGGGCTATTGCCGTGGTCCTGGTGCATCACAATCGGAATGTGCGGATAGAGTTCGGTTGCCGCTACCATCAGGTGCCGCAGATACGCGTCCTGCGAGTACGAGCGAGCACCGCGGGAAGCTTGAATGATCACTGGGGAATCAGTTTCCTCGGCTGCCTCCATGATCGCTTGGATCTGCTCCATATTGTTGACGTTGAAAGCAGCGACGCCGTAATCATTCTCAGCTGCGTGATCGAGGACGACGCGAAGAGGAACCAAAGCCATGAGCTCTAACCTAAAGTACGGGGGAGAAACGATTTGGAAAAACGCACCCGGATTATTGCGGCACGCAATAATGTCGCAAGGCGTGAGCTGCTGGCGGGTGAATCGGCTCCGTTAAACCCCTGTTGGGGCTGTCTCTTATACACATCTCCGAGCCCACGAGACCGAGGCTGATCTC
>CAJXTM010000557.1 GCA_913061385.1 uncultured Rhodopirellula sp.
CTACACGTAAGGAGTCGTCGGCAGCGTCAGATGTGTATAAGAGACAGGGGATAAACAGGTTGGGCAGGCCGGCTTCACTGAGTACTTTTCGAATTTCTGTGAGGTCTTTTTCTGTTTTGCGATGCAGCACAATCAGTCGCTCACCCTTCTTGGTATCGGGTACAGCGGTCACGCACAAGCGAACTTCATCGTCGTCAGCCCCTTCTCGGAACGCTTTACCTAGTTCTTCTTCGACACGCACATGCGGAACCATTTCGCCTCCGATCTTGGAAAATCGACTGAGGCGTCCGGTGATATGAATGAAACCCTGTTCGTCAATATGGGCGATGTCACCGGTGACGTACCATCCATTTTGAATGGTATCACGGGTCAGGTCGTCGCGATTCGCGTAGCCCTTCATCACATTTGGGCCTGAGATCAACAGCATGCCATCTTCGTTTGTGTTCAGTTCATCATCCGTGTCGGGAGTTACAACTCGCGCAGAGACGCCTGGTAGGGGGCGTCCCACAGATCCTTCGACACGGTCGGGTTGGAACTTTGCCGGTGAGCGTGAGGGAGGAATGTTCACCGACACCAGTGGGCTTAACTCCGTTGCACCGTATCCCTCAACAGGCCTCACACCAAACTTCTCCTCGAAAGCTACGAAGAGTTCGCTTGGCATCTTCTCTGCACCAACGACTACAACATCGAGTTTAGAGAATTGTTCCGGTTTGACTCGTCGCACATAGCCACGCAGGAACGTGGGTGTACCAAGCAACACGGTGACTCCATATTTTTCCGATAGCTTTCCGACCTGCTTGGAATCCAACGGATTGAAGTGGTAAACAGCACAGGGTCCGAGGGTTTGCACAGCCCAGAGTGTCACCGAGTAACCAAAGGAGTGAAAAAATGGCAGTATGCCGAGAACAGTATCCTTCTCATTCAATCGCACTGCGCGATCAATCGCGTCGACGTTGTGGCTGATATTGGCGTTGCTCAACAGCACCCCTTTGGGCATGCCGGTTGAACCACTTGTGAAAATGACGGTCAATAAGTCATCTGCCTTGATTTTGTTTAGACCCAGCAGCAGGTCAAGTAATGCGGCTGGGATCAAATAGGCTTGGATGAATGCGAGCGTTTTGTCCAGAACAGTGACCTTATCACGCAACGTGTCCAGCATCACCACGTCAGCGTCGATTTCCAGTCCGGTTTTGCTGATGAACTTCTCGGTAGAGAGGATATGTTTGATACCAACCTCTTTGATGCAGTGATTCACGACATCACTGCTGACGGTGTAATTCAGGTTTGCGGCAACCTTTCGATCCATGGCCAAAGCCACATTGACAGCCACACCGCCTACGCTGGGCGGTAGCAGTACGCCTACAAATTGTTCGTCGGCCCCAAACACTTCACGACGCAAGACGCGACGAAGAGCGAAGACGCGTACCAACATTGATCGACCACTTGCTTCCTGACCCAGTGAGTCAGCAGCTTGCAATGATTTCCATCGCTTTCGCCAGACGCGGATGATGCGTTTGGCTAGAATCGGAAATTCACGACGATTGTGAATCGTTGCTTCGGCACCGAGTGCCAGAACTGTCGAACGTACCTGCGCAAGCGGTGTCTCCGCTGAGAGTGGCTTGCCGATGTGAAGCGTCAGTCTGCGGCGGAATTTGTTAGGCCATTTGAAGAATAGTTTTCCACCCGAGTGACTGAAAATACTGCCCCACATTCCTTCCATATAGATGGGAAGAATACGACCGTCGGTTCCTTTGAGCATTTTCTGGTAGCCAGGCTTGAACGTTTGGAGTTGGCCTGTCCGCGTCAGTGTGCCTTCTGGGAAAATGCCGATCAGGTCACCTGTTTTCACGCCTTCTCTTCCTGCCTTCAGCGCTCGCCCGATGGACTTGGGATTCGCTGCCATGAAAATGGTCCCAAAACTCCCTGCCAGAAACTTGAGAACCGGGTTCTTGAAATTCCCGCCATCAACTACGAAACGGACATTGCGAGGCATCATCCACAACAACAAAACTCCGTCAATCCATGAAACGTGATTGCTGACAACCACACACCCCTGATCTTTGGGGATATTTTCGAGGCCAACGATTTGCTTGCGATACAGCACCGAAAGCAACGCTGCAATTGGCAGGCGAATGGTGAATCTGGGGGCAAGGAAAAGCATCAAGCCCAGTGCCACGAAACCAATGACCACAACCGAGAGGTAGATTTGCCAACCGTCCACGCGAGAATCCTAATGCGGGGTGAAACAAAAGTGATGGTTGAGGAATAGACTAACGGAAACGGGATAGCAGTACGACTCGAGTTCCGACTGTAAATGCGTCATTCAGTAGCCATGGCGTTAGCTTTTTTATTCCTGCATCCTTAATTCGGAACTCCATCGATAGCGACTTGCTTCGGGCAACAGAGCCCGTTATTTCCAATCCAATGTGATTGACTGTGAGAAAATATGCGTTTTCAGAGAGGTCGTAGGTAGCTTGAGTGGCGAGATTTGGCTTGAGTATTGCATGGAACGCAAGTTTTTTTGCTTACTTCACGAAAAGTTGGGATATGTCAGCAAATGCCTTGAATTCCAAGGCATTCCCCGATGGATCGAGGAAGAACATCGTGGCCTGCTCGCCAGTTTGCCCCTCGAATCGGATGTAAGGTTCGATCTTGAATGCTACTTTCGCTGCAACCAATCGATCTCTTAGCGTTCGCCAGTCATCCATCGTCAAGATCACACCAAAATGTGGAACGGGGACTGCGTGGCCATCCACTTCGTTGTGATGCGTGGAAGCGGTGAGGTTCAGATCAAGGTGGGTCACGACTTGATGACCATACATATCAAAGTCGATCCACTGCGCACTGCTGCGACCTTCCTGTAACCCCATCAGTCCTCCATAGAACTCCCTTGCTTCGGGAATGTCGCGAACGGGGAATGCAAGGTGAAACGGCTGGATGGACATCGGTTATCATCACAGAGTGATAGAATCGTGAATTGGCTGCCTAAAAGACTACCAGTTTTCGAGCTCTTGATTTCGCTCGACTGCATGCAGCAGCATGGGAAGTCATGCTTTTTAAAATCCGCTTGTGTAAATTGTCACCCTTCTGAATCAATCCATCGTTGCAATGAATCAACAACACAGAATCACGCTGATTGATTGTCGGCAGTCTTGGCTTCCTTTGGTCTGCGGCCTTTTTTTGTTGATTCTGTCGGCCAGTTGCCTGAACGCAGAACGGCCGATGATATCCAAGAATGATTGGCCGTGGTGGCGCGGTCATGGACAGGACGGAGTTGCCGTGGGGAATCAAAAACCTCCGATGCAATGGAGTCAAACGGAAAATGTGCGATGGCGTCTTCCGATCGAGGGGCGGGGGCATGGTTCACCAACGGTCTTCGGTGAACAGGTATTGATCGCAACTGCCAATCCCGCCAAGGAGGAACAGTCGGTTGTCAGTGTCGATCGGGAAACCGGTGCGTTGAATTGGCTGACGGTGATTCACACGGGGGGATTTGCTAACAAAAGCAGGAATAAACTGAATAATAAGGCATCACTTGCATCTTCGTCGATTGCGACTGACGGTGAAAAACTCTTTGTCAATTTTATGAATGACAACGCGTTATGGACCACGGCACTGGATTTAAAAGGTGAGGTTGTCTGGCAGAAACGGATTTCAGATTACGTTTTGCATCAGGGCTATGGTGCATCGCCTGCTGTCTTTGGTTCGCTGGTGATTGTCTCGGCTGACAACAAGAGTGGCGGTGTTGTGGCTGGGTTGGATCGTGATACCGGCAAAGTGATGTGGCGACGGGACCGACCGTCCAAGCCCAATTACGCATCACCTGTGATCCTCAAAGCGGCAGGTCGCGACCAGTTGATCGTGAGTGGGTGCGACTTGGTCACAAGCCTTGATCCTTTGACGGGAGAACAACTCTGGGAAATCGAAGGGGCAACAACGGAATGTGTGACCAGCGCAGTGACAGATGGAGATCATGTTTTTACTAGCGGTGGCTATCCCACCAATCATGTTTCGGCGGTCAAGGCAGATGGTTCAGGCAAGATCGTTTGGCAGAATAAAAGTCGTGTTTATGTTCCCTCGATGCTGCAACGCGATGGCTATTTATATGCCACGCTGGATGCCGGCATTGCCTGTCTCTTATACACATCTCCG
>CAJXTM010000558.1 GCA_913061385.1 uncultured Rhodopirellula sp.
CACGTAAGGAGTCGTCGGCAGCGTCAGATGTGTATAAGAGACAGGTATTGGTGAAGGTACGGATCCATTAGCATTTCATGATGGCACGTTAAAGTGGAAACGCTTATCCGCTGCGAGTGGGGAATTCGGAATCACTGATTTTTCATTGCGCTTAGTTTCAGGGTGGCACTGCCAACTTGTTCGCCGTCAATATTTATAATCGTGTAGTGAATCGTTGGGTCGCTGGCGGTTGTGTCAAAGCTGAGTAGGCCAAAAGAACATTTTTCGTTGTATCCGAGCACAAACTCAGAACCAGCCGCACTCTCAACCAGGCTGTGGGTGTGCACGTTTGTCAGACGCGAACTCATCACCTCGTTGAAATCGTATCCCTCAGCACGCGGTATGCGACGCAAGTCAGATCGGTGCCGATCAGCTGCCAGCAGCATGACACCGTCAATGTTGTTTGTGTGAACGAACGAGAAAATCTGCTCACGCTCGTCGTTGAATCCGTCCCATGTGTCCTTGCTGCCGGGCTTTACACCGGGCGACCAAGGGACCGGAGAGGCTAATACTTTGAACGTTGCAGTCGAGTTTTTGAGGGTTGTTAAAAGCCATTCCCTCTGTACCGGGCCCAGCATACTGCCGCCCTTCAGGTCACGGTAGTATCGGCCATCAAGCATGATGAAATGGACATCGGCAATTTGAAAGTCATACCAACAGCCAGGTTGTTGTTTTCCGCCACCAAACGCAGGGTTGTTCCAATTTTGTTTGAACACTTCCCAAACGGGTCGCTTCCATCCAGGTTCATCGATTTCTGGTCCGGGGATGCAGTCGTTCACTCCAAAGTCATGATCATCATAGATCGAGTACATGGCGGTGGATGCAATGAATGATTTCCACAGAGGTTCAGATTGTCGGCGGTAATAACAGTAACGCTGAGTCATGGAATGAGTGGGGTCATCGATGTAGACGTTGTCTCCCATCATCAGGAATGCGGCGGGGGCTTGTTTCGCTAGCGTGGTCCACATGTGATTGAACTGTGGGGTGTAGCCTGCTCCGCCTCCGAATCCAACTTCGAATTTTGCAGGCTCACCAGCGGTAGGCATCGTTCTGAATTTCAATTGCTCCGTCTGAGGTTGCCCATTGATTGACAATTGATACAGGTACTGCGTGTTTGGTTTTAAGTTTCTCAGATGAATCACACCCGTGTAGTCCTCTGCCGCAGTTGTTGCTGTGCTGCATTCAGGGAGTGTTTTTGAGGTGGCCCCGGCGGTTGTTGCTGAGAGTGTGACTTGAGTTGGGTTGGCAGTTCGCACCCAGAATTGTGCTGTAGTATCGGTGACCGAGGTGAGCATTGGTCCGTGTAATAAAGGCTTTCGTTTTTCCGCCAGCCATTTTGCATACGCTTCATTCTTCTGAAGAGGTTCAAACAGTTCTCTCGGACCAGCCACAATCCGTTCGATCGGCAGGCCAAGTGAGACGGCCGTTTGCAGATGATCGATGGCTTCGTTTTGGTTTCCCTGTTGGCAATCGAGGATCGCAAGCACGAAATTGCGTTCCGCTTCACTGATGGGGCTGTTCTGGGATTTTGGAGGCTTGGCAAGTCGTTCTCGTCCCGCTTTGAACTTATCCTTCACGATCAGTTTCATGGCATCCCGACCCGGGTCGTGCTGCCCCACAGCATGGCGGGGTGTGAGTCCGCCGGCGGTTGCTGTTACAAAGATGATCGTGAGGGAAAGTGCTTGCCGCATGGAAGTGTTCTGGTGCGTGGGAGGACGGGAATAATGAGAGGAAAAGGGACCTCTATTCGATCGATGGGGAATCAGGTCGTCAGGATCAATGAATTCATTGTCCTAGGGCCTTTACCAACGAGGTCTTGAAAGCAACGCAATCAGTGCCCGTTTGATCTGATCCACAGAATATCACGCAGTGGGACGTGACGCGAATGGCAGCCGGATGGGCAACTGCCGCTTGAGCGGACCCGTTGAGGGACGCAGTTCGGTATTACAGCATTCAAAGCCGTTCTGTGCCTATTACTGCCGAAACCACCGCGTCGTGCAATAACAAAGCGTGATTCTGGCACATTCAACTTCGGGCCCGTGGGCCGAGTCGACCAAACATCCGGTCGAGTTCATCACGACTGAAAAATAATGCGGTGGGGCGACCGTGGGGGCAGTGATGCGTCTCGTGGTACAGATCCTTCTGTTCCAGCAGGCTGGTGATTTCCTGTGAGTTCAAGGGATCACCCGCTTTGACGGCCGCCTTGCAAGCGATTGTCGAAAGCAAGTGATTCAATAAATCTTTGGGGTCCGGTTGCTTGCCGGCTGACATCACCGATTCAAGTAGAGTACGCAGCATGTCACCGGGTGAGGTCTTGGGCAGCATCGCCGGATACGAATGAATCAAGATCGTTTCACCACCAAATTCATCAATTTCTATGCCGATCCGAGCTAGCGTATCTTTCACTTCCAAAGCTGCGGTACGTTCGGCAGGTGTCAGTGAGACTGGTTCTGGAACCAAGAGTCTCTGGGATTCCAGAGAGGCGTCGTCAGCAAGTACTTTGGCGCACACTCGCTCGTAGAGTACTCGTTCATGCAATGCGTGCTGATCGATGACTACCATGCCCGAATCATCTTGGGTCACAAGGTAGCGGTTGTGGACTTGGAAACCCAAATAACAAACGCTTGGTTGTTCATTTTCGGATTCGGATTCGGGTTGGGCTCCGCTTGCAGCATCCCAAGGGGCTTGTTCATGACTAGACGATGCGTCTTCAGTCTGGGTTGTCGGCACAGTGGAATGACTTCCGCTAGCTTCATTCGTCGCACCGGAAGATGGCAGGCCGCTGTGATTGAAGCTGGCATTGTTGCCGGGGAATGGTTGGAAGGCAGGCATTCCGCCGATGGATGCATCTGAATTCGTCGAAGCTGAACCAGTTTGTCCGGTTCGTGCCCAGTCAATCACCGCTTGTCTCTGTTGCTGTTCAACAGAGACGGGCAGCCCAAGTTCGCTTGTAGGCTGTTTTCTAAGTTCGTTGTCGTCTTTGATTGGTTCTGGTGGGCCAACACGTTGGGTCAGGTTAGTCGTTAGAAACTGGTGCCGCAGTGATTGCAACAGGCGGCTGTAAATTCGCCCACCATCCGTGAACCGCACTTCGAGTTTTGATGGGTGCACATTGACATCGATCATGTCGGCAGGCATATCCATATGAAGAAAGCACACGGGATGCCGTCCTACCATTAGCATGCCACGAAAGGATTCGCCGAGAGCGTGTTGCAAAGCTCGATCACGGATGTGTCTTCCATTAAGGAAGAGGTACTGCATGCGGTTGTTGCCGCGGTTGACGGACGGATCACAGACATAACCACTGATTTTGATTTGTCCATCATCGCTGTTGATGGCAATCAGCGACTCCGAAATTTCCGCGCCGAAGAAAGCCTCGATTCTGGCTGCCCAACGCTCGGTGACGGGAAGGTCGTAGAGCTGTTTGTCGTTGTTGGTGAGCACAAAGTGAATTTGTGGGTTGGCGAGAGCAAGCCTCGTAAACGCTTCAATGATATGGCCGCGTTCGGTTTGTGCTGTCTTTAGAAAACGATGTCGCACCGGTGTGTTGAAAAACAGATTCCGGACTTCCATTACGGTCCCAGTAGGACATCCGCAAGGCACAGGAGATTCGATTACACCGCCACGGACCGCTAATTCGGATCCGCTGTCTTCGGATTCCGTGCGACTGCGGATGGTCAAGTGCGAGACGCTTCCGATGGAAGCGATTGCCTCACCGCGAAAACCAAGGGTCGCCACGTGAAAAAGTGACTCGTCATCAGGTAGTTTGCTGGTTGCGTGACTGGAAACCGCAAGGGGCAACTGCTCGGGGGTCATGCCGCAGCCATCATCGCTGATGCGGATCAGTTCACTGCCGCCACCAGCAATCGTGACCTCGATTCGACGCGCGCCGGCATCGATGCTGTTTTCGAGTAATTCCTTGACAACCGACGCGGGACGTTCGATGACTTCGCCCGCCGCAATTTGGTTGATAAGGTTGGGCGGCAGCTGGCGGATCGTCGGTAGTTTTTTGGCAGTACTGGTCATGCCATCGAATGTAACGGTATCCGGCTCTGCGACAACCGAGTACGTCACGTGCTGTCTCTTATACACATCTGACGCTGCCGACGA
>CAJXTM010000559.1 GCA_913061385.1 uncultured Rhodopirellula sp.
ATCAGCCTCGGTCTCGTGGGCTCGGAGATGTGTATAAGAGACAGGTGTTGCAGTGATGTGTGAAACACTCACTGACAATCGGAATCGAACCGGTCCAGAAATGCGATCGATCTTTTCCAAGTTGGGCGGAGAGATTGGGAAGTCTGGATGTGTTTCCTATCTCTTCGAACGCAAAGGACTGTTCATTTTCGATGCCGATGCTGTCGACGAAGAAAAGGTGATGGAGGTCGCTCTCGAGAATGGTGGTGACGATGTTGAAAGCACTGACGATGGGAAGTTGCAGGTCACCTGTTCGCCTGACCAATTTCAGAACCTAGAAGAGGCTTTGCAAAAAGCAGAGCTAGTCGTCGAGGTCAAGGAAGTGACACGCTTGCCCCAGACCATGGTTGATGTGGAGTCGAGCACAGCCAAAAAAGTGATTCGACTTCTCGAAGCTCTTGATGAACATGATGACGTTCAGACAGTCGGCACAAATCTCAATATTCCTGACGATGTTATGGATGAAGACTGACGTATGTTGTTAGTCAGTTGATGGACGATAGGTCTCGTGCTCTCGCACACAAATCCTTCGTCCATCCAAGTGCTCAGACGCCGATGGTGATCGTATGAATTCACTCGTCCGCGGATTGGCTGTAAAAAACATTGCTGTTCTATATGTATCGCCAGTTCGTACCGCCCGTAGCCGATAAGTGCTTGTGCCGAAAGTGAAGCTTTCGCTGGGGCTGTTTCCCTGAGAATCGCTTTTCACGTGAAGCCCTTTGACCGCTGCCCTCGCAACGTGACTGTTTACTAGCTACAGCACACAGCGAGCATGAAGAGGTGTGTGCTGAGTGCAGGTGTGCTCGGCGAACCGCCGGGGTTCAGTCGGCTTGTTCCGTGACCGACATTCCAAATAATCCTAGGAACTTGGTGTACAGCGAATAGAACAACGGTACCAAAAGCAGCACAAGGAAAGTGGCGAGGGCTAAGCCGAATGCGAGGCTTGCGGCCATGGGAATCAACAGTTGTGCCTGGAAAGATCGTTCGAGCATCAATGGTATCAAGCCAGCAATCGTCGTCATGCTGGTGAGCATGATTGGCCGGAAGCGACGTTCGCCTGATTCCAGAAGTGCTTTTTGAACTGGAATGCCATCTCTTACCCGTGAGTTGATGAAGTCGATCAAAACGATTGAGTCATTGATGACGACGCCTGAAAGTGCGACCAGTCCAAACATGCTGAACAACGTAAGCGGCAAGCCGAGGAAAGCGTGCCCCCAAACAGCTCCGATCATTCCGAAAGGTACGATTGCCAAAATCAGCATTGGTTGGATATAGCTGCGGAACTGAAGGACCAGTAACACGAACATCGCTAGCACGGCGATGCCGAATCCATTCATCAGGCTACCAACGGAATCACGACTCTGTTCGCGTTGTCCCTCCCATCTGAAACTGACAGCCGGATAGGATTTCTTCCAAGATGCAACGTGCTTTTCCTGAAGTTCATTGATAATCCGATTTGCATTTGCTTTGGTTTCATCTAGATCAGCAGAAATGGTGATCGATCTCATCTGGTCGACGCGGTTGATTTCCGAGAACCCACGTTTGTAATCAATTTCGGCGAGTTCTGTGATTGGGCGTTCGGCTCCGTCCGCCGTGCGAATCCTTATCTCGCGGAAGTCCACAAGGCTGCCACGCTCGTTTTCTGGATAACGCACCATTAGCTTGACGTCGTGACGCCCTCTTTGGAGTCGCATGACTTCTGCCCCAAAGTATGCATTGCGGACAGTCGTTCCGAGATCGGTTGGGGTGACTCCTGTCGCGAGTGCACGGTCTTTGACGCGGAACTGAAATTCCCATTTTCCGGGTGTGTTGTCATCTGCAATGTCGTACACGCCCGCAAACTCACTAAGCTGTGCTTTGACTGCCTCCGTTGCTGCGACTAGCTGGTCAACTTTGTCGCTTGCCGCAAGTAATTTGAATTCGATTGCTTTGCCACCCGGTCCGACACCCACGGATCCATATGTAATGCGGTCGACCCCGGGGAACGTACCAGCTTCCTCACGCCACATTGTCAGCAGGTCATCGCTGTGGATATCGCGAATTTCAGTGTCGAACAATTCAGCAAATATTTGTCCTACGTGGCTTCCTGATCCACCGCCACCCGCCGCGTTCTGAAGATTTGAGATTGTGCCGACATCACGATAGGTGAGTCTGACTGGGCCATTGCCCTGCCCTTCAACTTCAGAGTTGTAGATTTCCTCGACGGGAAGACCGGCTTTCTCAGACCTGACTTTCGCAATCCGATCAGAAACCCTGTACAGAGCTGCCAGCATTTCTCGCGTCGCGTTATCCGTTTCTTCGGCGGTGGTGCCATCAGGAAAAGCAATCGTCGCCTGCAAATTGTTGTTGTCCGATTTCGGGAACAGGATTGATGGAACAATCCCTCCCCGAATCATGCCGGCAGTAATGATGAATAGTGTGACTGCGACTGCTAGCGGTATGGCGGGATGTCGTAATGAAAAGCTTAGTGTTGGCAGATAAACGGATTTGCAAATCCAGTCCAGACCACGGCCTGCCCTGGGGCTCAGCCAGTTCAATGCTATCCCGATTGGCCGGAGGGGGTAGATTAAGACTGAAAGCCAGCGGAAAAAACCTGCGTGTCGATGAGACAGGTGACATGGCAGAACAAAAATGCTCTCCCACAGTGAGATCACCAGCATGGCGATGACTGCGAACGGAATCACTGCCATGAACTTTCCCATGACTCCAGAGACAAAGAACATGGGGGCAAATGCAATGATCGTTGTTGTGACGGAAGCCGTTACGCTGGGCATGACCTCGACGGTTCCGTCGATCGCTGCTTGTACCAAGGGCTTTTTCATCTGCATGTGCGCGTAGATGTTTTCGCCAATCACAATGGCGTCATCCACAACAATGCCTAACGCAACAAGAAACGAGAACAAACTCAGCATGTTCAGCGTTTGATCGCCCCAAGCAAGGGCAGCTCCGGCGCCAAGTATGGAGATTGGGATTCCAAGTGCGACCCAGAAGGCAAGTCGCATCTCAAGAAAAAGTGTCAGCACCAAAAATACGAGTAGCAGGCCCGAGAATCCGTTTCGCAGTAGTAGCGTCAGGCGGCCCCGCACTTCCTTGCTGCTATCCCCCCAAACTTCGAATCGGTATCCTGAAGGTAATTCTTTGTCAGCAACGTAAGCTTTTACAGCATCGACCATTGCTAACAGGTCCTCTGTCTTTGCACGCTCTACGTTAACCACCATCGCTGGTTCGCCGTTGATTTCGCTAACGGACGTGGTGTCCTGAAAGTTGTCTCGGACTGTTCCCAGATCATTCACAGTGAGGACGACACCACTGGCATCCGTGATCAGCGGCAGTTCACTGATCTCTTCGCCAACTCGACGTTTGTTCTTGGCCCTTAACAGAATTTCCTGTCCAACGGCTCGCAGTTGGCCGCCGGGTAGTTCAATGTTTCGCTCTCGGAGAATATTCGCTACCTGTTGTAATGTCAGGCCATAACTGCGAAGCGTTGCCTCTGGAATCTCGACATCGATTTGAAACGGTCGTGTGCCCATCATTGACGCGGACGAGACGGCAGGCAGTCCCAGAATGTCGTCTCTGACTTCCTCGGCAACTTCGCGCAGTTTCCATTCGGCTTCTGGGGAACGTTGATCGGGGCCTACGATGCCAATTCGAATCGCAGCATCGCGAAACGTAATCTGCTGTATCAGTGGGTCTTCAGCGAGTGATGGAAAACTTGGAATGCGATCCACCTCACGGTCGATCTCGGCCATTACTTTTTGTACGTCTCGTACATCGCTGCGCAATTCCGCGAGCACAAAGCCAGAGCCTTCCTGCGCGATCGAGGTTACTTTTTTGATGCCGTCGATAGCGCGGATCGCCTCCTCGATCTTTTGACAGATTGCCTCTTCGCTGTCCTGCGGAGTGGCGCCGGGATATGGCACCGTGATCATCACAATTTCGAGTTCGAATGCCGGGAACACTTCGCGACGCATGTTCCAAAGTGAAACACCGCCGACCAGCATCAGACCGAGCATCAATACATTCATTCCTGGCGAGTTAGTAATGGCCCAGGCAACAATACGCCTGTCTCTTATACACATCTCCGAGCCCACGAGACCGAGGCTGATCTC
>CAJXTM010000560.1 GCA_913061385.1 uncultured Rhodopirellula sp.
CGGCAGCGTCAGATGTGTATAAGAGACAGGCCCCAGACGTTGACCATCCAGTGGACCCTTCCCCGTCAATCACATTTCCAGCGTCAGCATTTCCAGAACCGACGCCGATTTTCCCGTAACTGTGCGAGGGGTCCTGAAGTTTGACCGGCGTTCCGTCAAGCTTGACCGTCAATTCACTGAGGAAGAAATCACCACGTCTTCCTTCGTAAAATGCAAGCCCCGGTCCGCCGGCAGGTAATGAGATGTCAGGCAGCACGTCGAGCCGCAGGGCAGTGAAAGGCTCTTCCCCGTCCGGCAAAAGATACTTCAACAAATAGACTTCCCGCTTTGTCACATCACCTCGTGCCCGAATAGAAAAGTCTGGCAAAACCTCGAGCAGCGGCTTGCTGGATTTCATGCTGACTGGCTTAAGCAATCTCCATTCACGAGACAGCGTCGCAAGCGACTCAACCCACTCGTAAAATACCAAAGCAACCTGGCTTTTGAATTTCCAGTCTGCCTTACGAGTAGTTGCGGCTGAATCCTCCCTACCATTTTTGTATTTTTGAAACTGTTGAAAGCTGGGTAGCCAACTTTTGATGAGCTGCGTCTCTGCGTCTGTGATGCGACGTTGAATTCCCGCGACAAGTAGATCTCGTTGACTGTCTGACACGACCACATCGGGTTCGTCAGCATTATTCAGCAACGCAAACAACCCAAAATATTCGGAATGAGTGATAGGATCATATTTGTGCGTATGACATTGCGCGCAACCGGTCGTCAGGCCCATCCAAACCGTACCGGTGGTCGCTACGCGATCAACGATCGCGTGGTAGCGGTATTCCATTGGGTCGATTCCACCTTCTTCGTTGAGCATCGTATTGCGGTGAAAACCGGTGGCAATACGCTGCTGATTGGTAGCCTGTGGCAGCATGTCACCAGCCAGCTGCTCGATCGAAAATTGATCGAAAGGCATATCTGCACCGACTGCGGAAATGACCCAATCTCGATACGGCCAGATAGTCCGGTTTCGATCTTTCTCATAGCCATTCGTATCGCTGTATCTGGCAAGATCTAGCCAAGGTCTCGCGAATCGCTCGGCATACCCGGGTGACGCAAGAAGTCGATCAACGAGCCTGACATAAGCTCCGGGATTCTGGTCCGCTAAAAAGCGGTCCACCTCGTCGGGCAGAGGTGTTGTTCCAATCAAGTCAAGTGAAAGACGCCGAATAAGATGCTCACGCCCAGCTTCACCTGCGGGTCTTAATTCAGCATCCTCGAGCCGGTTGAGAATAAAATGATCAATCGGGTTAAGGCACCAGCGTGCGTTGCTGACGCGGGGAACGCGCGTTTGCACAGGCGGAACCAAGGCCCAATGTTTCTGGTAGTTCCCCCCCGACTCAATCCACTTACCAAGAATCGCTATCTCATTTTCTGTCAGCTTTCGTCCTGACTCCGGTGGCGGCATACGCACATCAGGGTCGTCGGTGTCGACACGCCCCATCAACTCGCTGCCAGCAAGATCACCAGAAACCACAGCAGCATATCCGCCGAGGTCTTTTTTAGCGGCCGATTCAATATCAAGCCTCAAATCAGCTTGCCGTGCTTCATCATCGGGTCCATGACACTTGAAGCAATGCCGAGCCAGCAGAGGACGAATTTCACGGCTAAAATCACTCCCCCAACTTATCTGCGTTACTCCCATCACAAAAAAGATGCTACAGCAACGAATCCAGCGCGGGCTGATGGTCTTATTTTGCGCGTACTGCATCGAACGTTGGTAACCTTCAAATTCAAAAGAACCAAATACCAAAACCTTCAGAGATCAACCGTGAATTACGGGGATCAGGGGAGCTCGCCCAAGTTTATCCGATTCTGCTGTTTTCCGGGAAAGAGCATTCATTCACAACTGTCGAATCGAATAATCATCCCCAACTCGCAAGCCTCACGATTCAACCACCAGCTGGACCAGACAGCAGCACTTTTCGCGAATCAACGAGTACACAGCCCGCCAGCGGTCCCGCGATCACGGTGGTACGCATTTCGAAATAGATTTTGGCCTTCACCTTTTACGCCGTTTAGTTTGAGCGGCGAGCCTGCCGCGCCTCTACCGCACCACCGTAAATCTCATGTGCCGCCAACACCACCATCCCCACCAGAAGCGGCAGGATGTAATACAGCAGCCGGAAAATCAAAACCGATGCCAACACCGAATCGCCAACAGTTCCCTTCAGCAGCGTCAAGAGAATCAGGTCCAAGACCCCAAGACCGCCAGGCACCTGCGTCAGCAAGGACACAGATATCCCAACAAGATACGCTCCTAACACCATCGCAAACGGAACAGCCTCTGCGGTGGGCAACACGAGATACAGTGCAGTTGCCGAGATCAACAAATCGATTGCGGCCACCGACGCCTGCACCGCCATCAAACCAGGTTCGGGCGGACGCAGATGCAACTTCCCGATTGGCCAGGGCTTACGCCAAAGACAGCAGACCAGCAGATAACCGATCGCTAGAGCGAGCAAAATGACACCAAGCGTGCGAGTGCCAAACGGCAAACTCACTTCCGCTGGCAATTCAATTGGCACACAAACCAGTACTGTGCCCCCAAGAAACCAAAGCCCACTCCAGAACGTCAGCCCCAATATTGCAGTCATCACGACAATTTGACTTGGCGAGAGTCCCCAGCGTGAATAAAAACGAAACCGCAGCGGTGTTGCAGCCAGTAGAGTCCCTAGATTATTTCCAAGGCTGAATCCCAGAAACGAAACCAACGCAACTCGCCGAAGCGGAAGCGAACGGCAGACGTAACGGAGTGCTAAGAGATCATAGGCCGTCAAAAGACCGTAATTCAATGCAATAAGAAACGCTGCGAAACCGATGTAAAGTGGTCTCACGCCGGTAAGCCCGGCCATGAACTCCTCCCAGCTGATCCCTTGGACCTCGTGATACAACAGGCGAATGGCCAATACGAAAAGCACGGCGGCAAACGCCGGCCCGACAATCGCACGTAGTCTTCGCGTGAGCAAGGAAACCGCCACTGAAATGAGATAGAGAACCCAGCTGCAGTATTGTCGGTGCAACGGCTAGAGTCGCAAGGGCCACATCGCCCAAAAACCAGAAAATGCATCACCTGCGGGCATTCGGCAATCGATCCCGCGAAACACCACCGAGTGCGGATTACACGCTAGCTTGGAATACCGGCTAACCCCGCGAGCAAACCACAATTCCTCAAAACACGCCCCGTAGCCAGCAGAGCACATCATAGCCAAACTTGACACACTGGAAGGAGCGTGATTCGACTGAAGTTTCCGCTGAACACGTTTCCACCTTTGACATAACGACCAGACAAAGCGTGGTGCAGCATGTCACTAAGATCGAAAAGCTGGTTTGGGAAATCGCCACTTTTCAATCCCCCGAGGGCAAGGTGGGAACCCAACAGCACAAGTTCCACAGAGTTCAACACTTTAAAAACTGGCATTTCGGCCGAATTCAATCGCTCCTGGGTCGTGCAGCATCCAGCGTACCTCGACAACAACCGCGTCCTATAATTCACTGACTAACCGGCCGGCAAACAGTCCCCCTTTAATCGAGCAAGATAAGATGAAAACGGTGCAGCATGACTTGGTTGTTCTCGGCGGTGGCCCAGCAGGGTATGTCGCAGCAATTCGAGCAGCACAACTTGGAATCGATACAGCCTGCATCGACGAGAACCCGAGGTTTGGCGGCACTTGCCTGCGTGTTGGCTGCATCCCAAGCAAAGCCTTGCTGGAATCGAGCCATTTGTACGAGGAAGCCAGCCGTGGAATGTCAGAACATGGCGTGCAGATCAATGGAGTTGAATTGCACCTCGACAAACTGATGGCTCGGAAAGATAAGATCGTCGACACTCTGACGGGCGGCATCAACATGCTGTTCAAAAAACGCGGCGTCACGCCCTACAAGGGTCGAGGCCGATTTCGTAACGTCAACACAATTCAGGTTGAGGGTGAAGAACCACTGCTGATCGAAGCAAAACGGATTTTGATCTGCGCCGGGAGTCACCCTGCAAAGCTGCGATCCGTCGAAGAGGACAATGACCGAATCGGCAACAGCACCACGGCTCTTTCATTTCCAGACATCCCGGACCGTCTGGTGGCTGTCTCTTATACACATCTCCGAGCCCAC
>CAJXTM010000561.1 GCA_913061385.1 uncultured Rhodopirellula sp.
TCTACACGTAAGGAGTCGTCGGCAGCGTCAGATGTGTATAAGAGACAGCGCATACATACGTGACCACGTCGCTATGCTCGCCTAGTCGAGCATCAATTCTGACCGGGCAGTACGCTCACAATCACCGAGTGGTGGACAATTATCATCCTGTTGATCCCGGGCTCATTTTCTTTCCGCAGCAGATGCAGAAATCTGGTTACGACACTGCTTTTATTGGGAAGTGGCACATGGGGGGCGACATCGATGATCGCCAACGCGGATTTGACCACTGGGTTGCGTTTAAAGGCCAAGGTACCTACTGGCCGGATGGACATGGCACAACAAGGGAAGTGCCACAGACCACCTATGATGGTTTCAATGTGAATGGTAAGCGTGTGCCACAAAAGGGGTACATCACAGATGAGCTAACTGACTATGCCATCGATTGGCTTGATAACCGCGACTCGGATAAGCCGTTCTTCATCTATGTCAGCCACAAAGCAGTTCATGCAGACTTTGTTCCGGCTGATCGCCATCGCGGGCGATACGATGACGCCGAGTTGCCTATCCGAACTCCCACGGTCGATGAAATGAAACAGGGCAATCTTCCGATGTGGGTCCGTAACCAGCGGAATAGCAGACATGGTGCAGATTTTGGATACAACATTCAGGATTTTTCTCCCGAGGTTTATTACCGACGATACTGCGAATCGTTGCTTGCTGTGGACGATAGCGTTGGGCGTTTAACAAAGTACCTCGCTGATCAAGAACTGATTGACAATACCCTCTTTATTTATATGGGAGATAACGGCTTTCAGTTCGGGGATCACGGTCTGATTGACAAGCGTACGGCTTACGAGGCTAGTGCGAAGGTGCCATTGCTGATGATGGCAAAAGGGAAAATACCAGCGGGCTTGCGGTTCCAAGGATTGGTTGGCAATATTGATTTGGCGCCGACCATCCTCGAAGCAACATCCTCCGCGCCAATCCCAAATTTAGATGGACAGAGTTTCTGGTCTGCATTGTGCTCTGCTGATCCGGCACAGTTGAAACGCACCGATTTGCTTTACGAGTATTACTGGGAGCGTAATTATCCCCATACTCCAACCCTGCACGCAATTATCGGGGGCCGGTGGAAGTACATTCGCTGCCACGGTCTCTGGGACCGCGACGAACTGTATGATCTCGAGCAGGATCCGGAAGAGATGAACAATCTGATCGATCGGCCTGAGCACGCAGATCGCATCGTCGCATTGAACAAACGACTTTGGGAACTTTTGTTCAATAGCAACGGGCGAGAAGTGCCCCTGTTGGAAGATCGAGGGCCACGATTTCCATGGCGACATCCAGGTGAAGCTGGGCAGGCAAAGTTTCCGCAGGAGTACTTTCGCCGCAATGAGTATGGCACACAGAAGTAGACCGGGGTGGCAGTAGGTCGGGACGTTTTGACGGTCGGTCTTGCATTTCACTGGTGAACGATTAGCAACCACCGAAATGAAGCCCCTCGACTCTTGACCTCTGGGTTCAGGATCCAAAATGCCCCTCACTTGTCGTTGATTCGTCGCGAATTTTGTTGCACGCCCAGCAAACAACAAATGATGATTCGGTTCGCTCATGCCAAGGGTTGCAGGTTCAGGAAATGAAATTGCTGAGCGCGAATGCGATCCAGTTTGCACAGGGTGGCAGCACGCACCAAATCACAGTGTTCAATTTTGAAACGCACAGTGCGGGATGTCGCCGTTTCACCACAACGTAGCGGAATGTTTGGGTCTGTTCCTGTGATCAGGATTTCCTCAGACGCGAACAGTATTCCAATGAACTCTGCCGAAAACTGGTTTGCACATTATCGCAAGCTTGCCAAATTTGTCACAGTTATTTCTCGTTCTTAACATTTTGGCATGGCTCAATCATGAACGGTTGGTGCAGTCCATCTTATTCGCTTTCACAACAATCTCATGTGCAGGTTAACGGGTGCGCTGGTCTTCGATGTTCATTGGACCAAGTCACTCATGTTTTTCCTTCATGATTGCTTTTATTTCAGTTAGGTTGCCTGCAATTCGGAACATCACAATACAAGCTTCGCAGATAACACGTAGCATCAGGACACTGCAGAAAATTACCAAGACGAACATAAGGTAACGTACAGCAGGAAAACTGAAGAAGGGTTTTCCTTCCAGTGGCTCGAATTGCCAGCTTCTGTTGTCTTGCTCGGGGTCAACTTCGACGCTCAGATTTGGGCTGATTAAGTTGTCATAGCCGAGGCGAAGCACCATTAGCAGTGCAATCGTGATACCGATGGCCCACAGAATCTTGATGATCCAAGGCGTGATAAAAAAACGAAATCTGAAATCGAACAGTGCAAAGAAAGCATCTGGAAGTGTTCGCGGGACCGACAATTTCTCGTCATGCCAGTTTCTGATGTTAAGGCCCTGTTTGTTGGTATCTGCTTCCGAGGCTGGGGGTGCCAGCTTTTTATTGGGATTCGGCTTGTCACTAAGACGAGTGGTTTTGTTCTCGGGTTCCGGAACGACTTCGGCATGGTCGCGACGAAATATGCTTTTTGTTTTGCGGGGCGGAGTCTCGGTTGTTGGTGCGTACGTAGGTGTTTGGTGAGCCAACAATGTTTTTTTAGTGGAGGGCTGGGTTTTGGGCTCAGACGTCGTTTGCCGGTGTGTTGCAGATTGTGGGTTCTCCTCGGAAAGTGCCTTTCCAATGGCAGTCACACGTGTGGCAATCACCCATTGGTTAGATGTGTGCTTGGGATGTCGCAGCATGGTGTCTGGTGCGATGTTGCCAGTTTGAGCCGCTAGTATCAGGTCGTGCAGATCGAAGGGACCATGCTCGATATTATCACGATGCCTGAGAGACCATCCGGATTCTTGTTTGCTCATCTCAATCAGTTTCCTGCTTCGCTGAATCGGTGCGTCAGTGGCACATAAGGATGCGAGGTTTTACGCAACTTATTCGTTGGTGGGTTGTACTGCTGTTGGATGAGCTCTGCGAACCAACAAATCTGCTATCTAGCCTGTTTTAGTCCGAACTCAACCGACTAGAGCATGGAAAGGTGTACCGGTTCTCACTGCCTCGCATTCACTGATCCATTTTTTCAGGCGTCTAGTGCTGGGGATTCGGCGACCACGCAGTTGCTGTATGCCTTGGGTGCTTTCTGCAAATCGCTCCAAATCGCGATGGAGTCGTGCTGGTGATTCCATTGCTAACCCGCGGACGCTTCGACGGTGGATACTGATCAACAGCAGCGCGTCTCGTGGCATCATTCCTGGGACTGACGCGGAAAATCGAATCGCTCGTCGATACTGTTTGAGAACTTTCAACGCCTTGTTGGGAGCACCAAATTGCGAGGCGAGAGTTGTAAGGTCTGCCCTCGCTAGGTCACCAGTCGTGGAAATTCCCATGGTTTGTAAGCGGGTGCAACGGCGAACACTGCAGATTTTTGCGTGCGGAAGTTGCATGGAAAGAAGGCGTTCCCGATGATGAGGCAACGGTTGAGCATTCGGCAGACGGATCGGGATCGGTGTCGAACTCGCAGCTTTTTTCGCGGTTTTTTCAACTTCAGCGAAGAGAACCACATTGTCTGATTCTTGATCGAGAACAGTTGGTTCTTGGCGTACAAGCGAAAAGAATTTCAGGAGGTAACGCAGCATGGAGATCACCGGTGGAGTGGAGGTTAGAAAAGACACTCGACACCTTGACCTTTAATCAATTTTACCAGATAGAAGCGAGGGGTCTTTTTTCTTTGATGCGTGTTTTTTCTTTGATTGCACGTTTCGTGAGTTGAAAAAGATATTTTGGTTTTTTCGGCAAAGACGCATTGAATTCACTCGTGTCAGGACCAGTGCTCATGCTGAGTTCCTTTGCGTTATAGCTTGTTGAGTGACTGATTTTAGCGATCGAAATTGCCTGGTTGTGTCGGTTCGTCTGTCGCTGAGTCTCCCCACCATGAACCACGTCGATTCCAGATTTCTTCGGGCACATCATCTGGTGATTGCAGTAAATCGTTTTCGCGGGAGTCCTCGCCACTGATTGATGCCAAAGCATCTTCAAGTTGGTCGATTCTTTCCACCGAGGCGTGGGAATAAGGCTCGTCCTCGAACCATGCCCCTGTCTCTTATACACATCTGACGCTGCCGACGACTCCTTAC
>CAJXTM010000562.1 GCA_913061385.1 uncultured Rhodopirellula sp.
ACACGTAAGGAGTCGTCGGCAGCGTCAGATGTGTATAAGAGACAGCCCTACACATTCTGCAACGATCACCCCCGCAATCCAAACCCACAAGGTTCCCAATAAGGCCATCGCAGCTGCACGCCCCAACGACAGGTTGTCGACGGACGTGTAGGCGATCCAAATCATCATCAACGCCCCCAGCCCGATTGCTGCATAGAGCAGCCGAATCGGCATCTCATCATTCTGGATGTCGCCACCCGACTGTTTACTGGCTGAGTGCATCGACTTCATCGCGCTCAAGATCAACGGAAACGCAGCAACGATTCCGCCAATTGCCGCACCCACAAGCATCCCGATGCCCAACGGCTTGTAGATCACCTTGCGCATATTGGATGGCTGGTCGACCAGCCCCTGAACTACTACGCCCTCAGGCGAAATCACTCCAGCGATCTCGGGACCAGCAAAGCCACTCAAGAGCGGAGACAAGAGGAAGTAACAGATAAAACCACCGGCCCCAAACCAAAAACCACCCTTCCCGGAAAGAAAACCGACGCCGATCGTCATCACGGACAGGTACAAACTTATATTCAATAACGATGGCAACCCCATCGCTGCGCCCGCGTGCCAATTACCATCCTCACCCATGTATGTCAGAACCAACAGGTGGGCAAGCCCTGAGAACAGCGCGCCCCCAAGCAGCAAGACTGCTTTTCGCACTCCGGCACCGGGTGACTTGAGAATGGTCGCAACGGCGATTCCCCCGGGGTAGGCTAGACGATCAAAGTCGATCATCTGCTTTCGTAGTGGAATCACAAACGCCAGTCCGAGAACCGAACCGGTGATACACGCCAAGATCATTAACGGGACATTAAAATCAGCAACTGATTCCAAACCCGCAGTCCGACTTAAAATGAATAGAGCAGGAACCGAAAACATGATGCCTGACGATGCACCATTGACTGCCGAGGCAATCGTTTGGTTGATGTTGTTTTCAACGATGCTGGTACGCCGCATCACACCACGCAGAATGCCCCATCCCAAAATGGCAGCCAACTCCGAACCCTCAATCGCAAAACCGAGAATCAGGGCAGCATAACCGATAGAAACAGCGATCAACGCCCCAATCGCCCAACCAATGAACACTGCTGTCCAAGTGAACTCTGGATACGGGCCGCGGCGAATGTTTGGTGGGTCGAAGCCTCCCACACCTTCTGGACTATCGTCACCTCCCGATGCGTACGGACTCGTATTCTTCATCCACTTCCCCAAACTGATGTTCGTGACTGCTTTGGCGATAAAGTAGGCCATTGGCGGCCCAATCACAACGTCGAAACTGCCTGACGCCACGCAAGCATGGCGTCAGGATGATCTTCACAGCCATCGACGCCCCCCCCTGCAGCACCACACCTTTTGTGATTCTATGCCAGCGAATAAACTGTGGCTCAGAGTCAGGAAGAGTGACCAGACCGGACGAGTGGCGACGGCTGGGATGTCAGGCGACATACAAGATGTCTAGTCACTGAAATCCAGATTCTTTGCAGCAAAGTCGAAAGAGAAAGACGTCCCCTGCCTTGGGTGGGGATCGCGTCCATCTGCTTCCCCAACCAAAGCTGACTCGCTGGTGCCAAAGGCATGCGTCTTTGTGACGTCAGTAACACAGACACCAACAAATCACCAGCCTTAACACTGGGCACTGACGCAGGAAACGCGATTCAAAATCTTGCATGGTGTTCCATGTTCAGACTACGTCATACAAAAAACTTGCATTTCTTACGACCTTAATAAATCTCCGCTTCAACCCTAGAGACCTCTCTGCGATGAAAGACCTGTTCAATCTCAAAGAAGACGTGGCTGTCGTAATTGGTGGCACTGGCGAACTTGGTGGCACCATGGCTGAAGCACTCGGTGCAGCAGGCGCGAAAGTCGCTGTGGTGGGACGCAATGCAGACCGCGGCAATGCACGTGCGGGCCGCATCACAGACAACGGAGGCGAGGCACATTTCTTTGCGGCCGACGGTCTTAACGCCGACTCGCTTGACGAGGCGCGTCAGGAAATAGCAAAGTGGTCCGGCAGCCCTGCGTCAATTCTGGTCAACGCGGCTGGTGGCAATCGACCCGACGCTACGATTCCCCCCGGAGGCGACTACTGCAAACTACCCCTAGAAGCGTGGCGAGATGTTTTCGACCTGAACTTGGTTGGTGGCGCATTACTACCCAGCCAGATTTTTGGCCAAGACATGATCGACGCCGGCGTTGGTAGCGTGATTAACATCGCTTCGATGTCTGGCATGATTCCGCTGTCACGCGTGGTCGCCTATTCTGCAGCGAAAGCCGCTGTCATCAACCTGACCCAATGGTTGGCACGCGAGTGGGCGACAACAGGTGTGAGAGTCAATGCAATCAGCCCGGGTTTCTTTCCAGCGGAACAAAACCGCAAGTTGCTATTCAATGATGATGGCAGCTACACCGAACGAGGCGGACAAATCATCGGACATACACCGATGGGGCGTTTCGGAAAAGCAGAAGAACTGGGCGGCGTTGTAACCTGGCTGGCATGCCGCAGAGCGGCCTCCTTTGTTACCGGACAAAACATCGCGGTGGATGGTGGATTTGCATCCGTCACCATTTAAATGCTGCCCCACTTCTAGTGGCAGCGTGATTCTGGGTCAGTTGCTGCGAAGCCAACGCGGAATCGGCACGACTGCCATGATTCGATGCGGCCACTTCAAGTCACGAACATGAAGTACTGCATGCAGACTTGCACTTTGGGCCGACACTGGCCCCCTGTCGCCCCTCGACCTCACACGAACATCAACCTTCAATCGAAATCAATCCAAATACAGGTACAGAGACATGATGGAACTTCGTAACGACGCAAAATACTCCTTGGTCATTCCCACCAGCATGGGAACACGCTTGACCCCCGTGGACCACCAACCGTTTCACTGCAGCGACACCTTCAAGATGCAGGCAACCAGCGCCGAGTCAAACGTCGGCAGCGTCTCCTCCTTTCTTGGTCTTCCCGTAAAAATCCTGACTGCCTTTGTCAAAGACAGCCCCGTCGCTCGCTTCATCAAAGATGATCTCGCTCGACGGCACATGGCATACGAAGGCCCAGAATTTGATCAGGACACACCTTGGGGCGTCCGTCACCAAATCAACATGGCCGACAGTGGCTGGGGAACTCGTGGACCGCGCGTTCAGAATGACCGAGCTGGCGAAGTGGGCCGTCAATTGAATGTCAAATACTTTGACATGGAACGCATTTTTGCCGAAGACGGGGCAAAGATTGTTCACATGTCCGGATTGATTGCAGCATTGTCCGAAGACGCCAGCCAATTCTGCCTTGAGATCGCTCGAGCTGCGAAAAAACATGGGGCTCGCATCTCGTTTGATCTCAATCATCGCGCTTCGTTTTGGCACGGACGTGAAGCCGAACTGTCAGCCGCGTTCAAAGAAATTGCCAGCCTCTCAGACATCCTGATTGGCAATGAAGAAGACTTCCAACTCTGCCTCGATATTCAAGGACCGGAAGCTGGTGGAGAAGACATCGGTGCAAAAATCGATGGTTTCAAAGAAATGATCCAACGCGTCAAACAGGAATACTCCGGTGCCAGCCTTTTTGCCACCACACTTCGAGAAGTCGAAAGTGCCAACAGTCACATGTGGGGAGCAATCGTGTCCAGCGGAGATGACTGGCACGTCGTCAAACCTCGAGAGATCGGGGTCCTGGATCGCATCGGTGGTGGTGATGGTTTCGTAGGTGGATTGTTGTACGGTGTCTTAAAGCAGTGGGAAGCAGAAAAGTGCACTCAGTTCGGCTGGGCCACAGGTGCATTAGCTGCAACCATGTACACCGACTACGGACAACCCGCAGACGAAGATCAAGTCTGGAGCATCTGGCAAGGAAACGCCCGGGTTAAGCGTTAATCCTGAAACGTTAACGACGACAGGTTGAACGCACACTCTTTGATCAGGACGCAATGTATTGAGCGATCAGGTTCCAGGATCTGATACGAGAGATACCCTGACATCGAGAGAGCTCGCTTGGGTTGTGCTGACAGCCACCGGTCGGGATCGGGCAGGTTTTCAAGGCGACTATCATTTCGCTTCAAGAACACTACCATCCACTGTTTGCGATTGATGCGAACCTCTCCAT
>CAJXTM010000563.1 GCA_913061385.1 uncultured Rhodopirellula sp.
CGAGATCAGCCTCGGTCTCGTGGGCTCGGAGATGTGTATAAGAGACAGCTCGTCTACTCCGATGATTTTGATGGCAACATCGATCGAGAGCGTTGGGGTGCACCGACGAAGGACAAACAAATCAGGAATGGCAATCTAGTCGTGGCTGCCAAGTTCCAGTCAAAGGAAGAGGCGCTTAAAGCTCTGAAACGGGATCATCACCTTGGGTTGGAACCGGTCGTTCATATCAATCGCATCCCCGAGGCATTTGTTTGCCACCTGCGTTACAAGTTTGACACGAAAAAGCTGACTCTCGGCCGACCGAGTTTTCAAATCGGTCACCACATGATCGTGCTGAATTACCTTGAGGATGGTGGACACAGGATAAAACTGCCCGATGGTCCTTCATTCACAGAACCAGACTCAGGCATGAGGCTGGGAGAGTGGGTCGATCTGGTCATCGAATACAAAAAAGGTGAGATACGAATGGTCGTCAACGGACACGACAAGACGTACAAACATGATACCGTCACGATCATCAACGAAAAAGATAAACTGGGCCCAAGGTTCACATTCAAAGGCGGCCCCGATTGTCAGATCGTATTTGACTCCGCAAGGCTCTGGAATTGCGAAGAGTGAACAACGGTGAGGTTCATTACGCAATCACAGTGAAGTCGTACGCTTCACAGTCTTCCTGAGCACGCTCCGCGGCTGCCATTCGCGGCTGCCATTCGCCGGGCGCTGGACGCACTACTTGGCGGGTGAGATTTTGGCGGCAAGACCATCACACCAAATTTTGTGCTCGTCGGTATAGTACAAATAAGCGCGACTGGCGGGCCCGGTATAGGTGCCGGGAATCGCAGCGATAAGACTGATAGACACATCAACGCGCTGCTCGGCCTCCAGAGCCAACCAGTACAGGATCACCTCACGTCCCCTGACCTCGTAGGCGGCGATCTTTCCGGCAGCCACCAGTTCTTTCAGCTGATCGTGACGAACTTCCAGCCCACCCGGAATGCCAATGATGGCTGTGGGTGTCGGTATTTGCTGACTGGTTGTGTTGAAGAGACTCACGTTCACTTCGGTGCTGGCCCCTTCCTCGACTTTCCGGTTTGCCAGAGCGACTTCGAGATGTAACTTGCACTCATCAGATGAGTTCGGGGTTAGTGTGTGATAGTCTGCCGTGATCGAATAAGGCATTTCAGAATCACCCGTCATGACCACCTGAATCTTGTGTTTGCCCTCGGTCAGCAATTCACTGAACGAGGGGAGTTCGATCGCGCCTTGAGTGTCTTTGGTGAAAGCGACGGGTTCTCCAATGGGTCGACCGTCAACGACAAGCTGCAAGGTTCCCGGCGCCTTTGGCTTCGCGCGGGCCTGATCGTAGGCCACAATGGCCTGCAGTGCGAGAATGGTTGACTGAGTGGAGCCAAAGCGTCCACCTTTGCAAACGCCCGATAGATACTCGATCGCCCTCTCAACGTTGAGAGAGTATGCAGGGTTGCGAAGCCACGCGGTTGCAGCGAGAGCGGTCGTTTCAATTTTGAGTGCTTCACCTCCACTGCCGACGACCGAAACAGTCGCCCCCTCAAGGGATCCATCACTGGCTTGAAGTCCGGCTAGTTTATCAAGCATGTGTTCTTCACCATCGCTGTCTCCCGCAAGCGAGAAAACATTGGCGGCCAACGCCGTCACGTAGGTGTTGTCTGTGGCTTCAGCTGTGTTTCGAATCCACGCGACTTCAGTCAATAAGTCGGCATCAACACTGGCTTTCAATAATGCCCAGGTGTTGTACGTGAACGCCACATCGGGGTCTGCCAACCACGTGTGCAGCGTGTTCGTTTTCCGTTCGAAACCACCCTTACCGTCACGTTGATTCAGTAACCACTCGCGAGTCCTTTGCAACATGGCGGGATCAACGTGACGCACCTCGGCCATATCCGTGAATTCCATTAAACCGTAAGCGGTCAATGCGTCGTGTCCCGGATCGTTACCAAACCATTCAAAGCCACCACCTTTGCACTCGTATCCGATTAGCCGTTGATAGCCTTTTTCCAGCATGTCTGCACTGCGCTGTATCAAACTGGGGTCAACTCCCTGGTGGGACATGAAGTATTGCTGAGCCATGACCAACGGATAAGTGGATGAACTTGTCTGCTCAAAACATCCATAGGGTTCGCGGATCAATCTTTCCAGAGCCTCGTTCATGCTGGCCAGCGGTGTTGGGTAAATGACAACCCGCGTGGTGAGGCTGCCACCGATCAACGATGGGGGAATTGCGATTTCGTGAGTGACGGTTTCCCCACCTTCGATCAATCCACCAAAACCGGATTCCACAGGGAATCCCAACGGTTTGACAACGATACTGCGAGTCACACGGTCGCTGTAGCCAGCGATGTCAGCGTTGAGCACCAACTCAGCCTTCCCCGGCTGCTTGAAGGGACCGATTCTGAGTAATCTTCGCAGGCGTTCCTGAGCATTCAAAGAAAAAGCTGCGCTCGTATTTTTCCCCAGTCCTGCCATTGCCGATTCAAGCGTGAAGTCACCGCCCATCAAACTGCGATCCGTTGCGTTCACCAAGCCAACTGGAATCCGAACCTGATCCCCCGTGGAAACTTCCAATGGCAACTTGGGTTCCAAATAGAATGGCTGAATCGATTCGATGATAACCGAGGATTGCCCGAGTGCTCCGTTTTCCGCAAATGCATCGACAGAGGCGCGGAAACTGGTGACAGAATCGTTCAACGCAAATTCTACAGTTGTCTTGCCGTCCTGGTCAGTTTTAACCCCCGCATTCCAATACAGGGTCTCCGTGAAATCAACTCGGTCACCAATCTTTCTGTCAGCACGAAGCTGGTGAGCATAAACGCGCACGGCAACGAAATCGTTAGCCACCTCGTCCAGAAAAAACCTGTCCCCTGCGACACTGTCCTCAGCTGCCATCCTCAAGCGGCCTTCCAAAGCCGACCTTAGATTCTGATCTTCAGGTGCCCGCACCCTCCGTTGCAGTGGCCGGTTCCCCGCTACTGGAATGTCCCTTACCCCATTCCCCGCCAGGTCGAGATCACCTTCGCTCGCGTCCTCTTCTTCCAGCTGCAGTGCTTCTCTCCGTATAGCAGCGGGTTTCATTGCGTTGGCCGGCACCGCAACCTCCTCCACCATTCCGAAAATCATCTCATCAGATGCTTTGGCAAATCCAGCCGAAATGCCGAATCTGTTTTCCAGACGCATTGCAAAAGCGCGACGTGCATCGTCACCGTGATCTGCAAGAAAGTCTTCAAATTTGACGTGCGAAAACCGGCGCCATCCTTGTGTGCCCAGCAGCAGGTCAACCGCCAGATCAGAGTCTTCGCTATTCGGATCAAAGTAGATTTGAGCATCTGCCAAATCCTTAACCTCATCTTCAAGCAACACCATCACAGGCAGCCGCGGAGCTTGGTCGCGAGTTTCCACCATCTCCAAAACACTGTCATCAGTGACCGTCAGACCGACGACGGCAGAAATCGGTTCTCCTGCAGCATCTGTGGTGACGATATCAAACTTTGCCAACCCACCAGGCGTGTATCGCTTTGCGTTGGGAGTGATTTTGATTTGCACAGTGTCGATAGGTTGCCGAAAAATCAATCGTTCGGCCAGCGGCTTTCCATTGACATCCCACACGGTTGCCACGAGTACACCTGAAGCGGAATCAGGAGGAGTGAATTTCGCTTCGGCCAAACCATTGCTCACGTCAACAAATTTCAAGTTGGCGATTTCCGTCTCACGCTGACGCAAGGTCACTGAAAACCGTTTTGCTTCGCTGGTGCCTGCTTTGAGGACCACCGGTTCCCCCAACCGATAAACATTCTTAACGGACTGAAGAACTGCGCCCTGTTTCACCTCAGGCAGAGGAAAAACGGTATCGATACCCGATGGCTGCGTGAGCTTCAGCGAATACTTTTCACCGACTCGGGGCGTCAATTGAAACCGGCCGCGGCCCTCGTGCTGGCTTTCAAATCTGGCAACTTCCTTGCCCTCTTGGTCAATCACGATCCCAGCCAGATCTGCCGGTTTGTTTGCTGGCGTAAAAGCTTCAAAGTAAACTCGATTTGGCAGGCCCGCGATCAGCTGTCTCTTATACACATCTCCGAGCCCACGAGACCGAGGCTGATCTC
>CAJXTM010000564.1 GCA_913061385.1 uncultured Rhodopirellula sp.
GATCAGCCTCGGTCTCGTGGGCTCGGAGATGTGTATAAGAGACAGACCTCATCCTCCAACGTATCACCACTGACATTCATTGTGTGGGCAATTGCTTCCAGACCGGCCGGGCCCCCGGCAAAGACGCGGATCAGAGTATCCAGATAACCACGATCCTGCTTATCAAGCCCGAGGATATCGATACCAATCATGTCGAGCGCCGCTGTTGCAACGGAGTCACTCACTTTTCCGTTTGCTTTGCTCTGAGCATAGTCACGTACCCAAAGTAAGCGATTGTTTGCTAGACGCGGTGTGCTTCTGCTTCGTCTTGCGATGACACTTGCAGAGGGAGCATCGACAGGGATTTCAAGTTTCAACGAATTGCGTCGGACAATCTCGCAAAGCTCTGGCTCCGTGTACCAGCCAAGGTGCTCACGAATCTGAAAACGATCCCTCAACGGGGCGCTCAACATGCCAGCCCGAGTCGTTGCACCAATCAGCGTGAAGGGGCGTAATTCATAATTCAGTGTACGGGCACTTACTCCTTCACCCAAAACAATATCAATCCTGTAATCTTCCATGGCGGTGTAGAGATATTCCTCTACCGCTTTAGGAACACGATGAATCTCATCAATGAACAGGACACTGCCCTCTGACAGATTGGTAAGGTACGGAAGCAGATCCTTGGGTGCTTTGAGCCCCGCACCATTTGCCATCTGGACGACTGTTTCCATTTCCGCTGGAATCACAGTTGCAAAGGTGGTCTTTCCGAGTCCCGGTGGACCATCAAATAAGATATGTCCAAGCGGCTCACCTCGTTGGCGGGCTGCCTCGATCGCAATTTTGAGTCTCTCGATCACGTCACGCTGGCCGACCATCTCGTCCATACGTTTCGGACGCAAAGAGCCATCCTGCTCGGGAGGCGGGGGAGCCTCGGAAGTCTCGGGATCAGATTGTTGGTAAACTGCTTCTCGTGCCATCGATGTCTCACTCCGTTGGTTGCGGACTCCTTAGTTTTAGCGGTTTCAAGCAGCGATGCGAACCGCAAATGCACCTAAATGAATGGATCTATGACGAACCCAGCTGAACCACAAGTCGCCCACTGGCATGGTTTTACGCAGATGGCTGATCATGATCCGCTGGTCATCGAACACGGCGAAGGCTGCTGGCTGACCACCACGGATGGCCAAAGACTCTTCGACGGGGTTTCCAGCTTATGGTGCAACGTGCACGGGCATCGGCATGCAAAACTGGACTCAGCGATCAAGGAACAACTTAAACGGGTCGCACATGTCACCACTTTGGGAATGTCCTGTCAGACAACAGACGATCTGGCAAAACGGCTGACGGAACTGACCCCAGGTGATCTGGGGCATGTATTCTTCAGCAGCGACGGCTCTTCCGCCGTGGAAGCAGCTCTGAAAATGTCGTTTCAGTACTGGCAACAGCGTGAGGATCCAAAACCAAAAAAGACTAGATTTCTCGCACTTGGGTCGGCCTACCACGGTGATACCACCGGTGCAGTTTCCCTCGGTGGCATCAAATATTTCCACCAGCTTTTTGCGCCGATTCTGTTTTCCCCAGTTCGTGGTCCTATTCCCTGCAGCTATCGTGTCCCCGCTGAAGCGACCGAAACACCGTTGGAATACTACACCAATGAAATCAAATCGCTGCTTGAGAAGCATCACGATGAGTTGGCTGCGGTTGTAATGGAACCGTTGGTTCAGGGTGCGGCAGGCATGATCACCCACCCACCCGGTTTGCTAAGCAATATTCGGGAATTGTGTGACCAGTACGAAGTACTGTTGATTTGCGATGAAGTGGCAACCGGATTTGGTCGTACCGGAAGAATGTTCGCCTGCGAACATGAAGCAGTGACGCCAGACATCCTCTGCATCGGGAAAGGTCTAACGGGCGGCTATCTGCCAATGGCTGCCACCGTGGCACGACCACATATTTTCAATGCATTTTTAGCACCGGCAACGGATTCCCGGCAGTTTTTCCATGGTCACACATTCGGAGGCAACCCACTGGCAGCCGCCGCGGCCCTGGCCTCAATCGATTTGCTGACAGAATCATCATTTCTTAAAAATGTTACAACACGCGGGGAACGTCTGCGAAACCACATTTGCAGTGCGCTTTCAGACCACCCGCATGTCGGTGACATCCGCGGTCGGTGTATGATGGTGGGTGTAGAGCTAGTCGCAGACCGTTCGACCCGTCGGCCCTTTCCAGCAGAGTTTCAACTTGGTCGATCCGTGTGCCAACGAACGGTTCGGAATGGTGTCTGGATTCGCCCACTAGGTGATGTCATTATCCTCATGCCTCCACTCATCGCTACAGAAACTGAACTGGACATGCTTGCTACCGTCGTTGTCGAATCAATCAAAGCTGAAACGGCAGGCCTCACCAAGCAAGCAACTAAATCTCATCTGACGCATGAATAACTCACCATGAATGATCGCATCGAACACGATGACAATCCAACAGTTGACGTGACTGATCCAGCCATCGTCGCAGATTACGAACCGTACCTTCGGATGCTAGCGCGAATCCAACTACGCCGAGCCTTCCAAGCGAAAGTGGGTGCCAGCGACATGGTGCAGCAAGCAATGCTTCAGGCAGTTCAAGGATTTGACGGATTCCGCGGTTCAACAGAGGCGGAATTCAGAGGATGGTTGCGTCAAATATTGGCACACCACATCTGCCATCTGGATCGCGACATGCATCGTGACAAGCGGGATGTCCGCCGAGAGCAGTCCATGGAACAAAAACTAGCGCAGTCTTCTCTGCGACTTGAAGGATTGCTGGCCGGAAAATCACCAACCCCAAGCCAAAATGTGGTGCTCGGAGAAAATGTGATCCAAATGGCAGAGGCTGTGGAGAGCCTGCCCGATTCACAACGAGAAGCAATTCGCTTGCATTATCTCGAAGGTCTGAAATTGTCTGAGGTGGCAGAAATCATTGGCAAATCAAGTGGTGCGGTCGCTGGTCTGCTGCATCGTGGAATGAAGACGCTTCGGCAACAATTGGCGGATCACTAAGCCAACAAAAGAAGACTGACGTCAATCACGCAGAGAGGCACACTACGTCAATCGACCAGATTCGTATATCTTCACGGGCAATCCAGTTCCCTCGAAGATCGATAAGTTTGCCATGATTCGAACACGCTTTGCCCCCAGTCCGACTGGTTACCTCCATATCGGTGGGGTCCGTTCCGCTCTCTTCAACTGGCTGCTTGCCAGACAGAGTGGGGGTCAGTTCATCTTGCGAATCGATGATACAGACGCTGGCCGTAACGTCAGCGAAGCTTTGCAGCCGATCCTGGACGGGTTCCGTTGGCTCGGAATGGACTGGGATGAAGGTCCGGAGGTGGATGGCCCCCATGCACCGTACTACCAATCACAGCGTTCCGAACGCTACCAACAGGCTGCCGAACAGTTACTTGCCAGTGGCCATGCCTATCGCGACTATGCCACACCCGATGAATTGAAAGCGGAGCGTGATGCCGCTGAAAAGAAAGGGGAACGCTTCTTTTACGACCGGCAGTGGATGGCAGAAACGGATGAGCAGGCGGCAGCATTTGAGGCAGAGGGTCGCCCCCGAACTCTCCGACTGAAAATGCCTCGAGAGGGAACTTGCACGATTCATGACCTGGTACGTGGAGAAGTCCAGTTTGAATGGGCTCAGGAACAGGACAGCGTCATCCAACGTCCTGATGGTAGCTGTCTCTACCACCTAGCCACGGTGATTGATGATCACGACTTTGAAATCTCACACGTCGTCCGAGCTGAAGAACATCTGCCTAATACTCCACGCCAAATCTTCATTTTAGAATCACTTGGCTACGAACGACCGCAATACGCACACCTGCCGTACGTTGCAGAGCCCGGTGGTTCAGCAAAATTGAGCAAACGAAAACTGGCAAAGTACGAAAACAACAAAGACTTTGCCCAGTTGCTGACACGAGGCAGAAATATTGCTGAGCGCTGCAACATTCCTGTTGAAGCGGATACGTTCAATCCAGTGATCATCGACTTCTACCGCGAGATTGGCTTCGAACCGGAAGCAATTCTGAACTACCTGCTGCTACTGGGTTGGTCCCTTGATGGTGAAACAGCTGTCTCTTATACACATCTCCGAGCCCACG
>CAJXTM010000565.1 GCA_913061385.1 uncultured Rhodopirellula sp.
CGTTTGAGGGGGTCGTACGACAGTTCGAGCGACCACTTCGAGTCTGGTTGGCAACTCAGGCCCCGCCAGCAATCGATATCGATGATGTTGCTCAGCGAACTCTGATTGCCGCCTTTTCTCAACTCAGCAAATATCAGCTGGGTACCAATTTCGCGGCCTGGCTGTTCACCATCGCACGGTACCAACTGAAGTCCGAATTAACCCGGATACGCCGAATCGCTGACTACCACACAAGGTTTGCTCCCGAATTACTGCAACGAGAATTGGAAAGACGCAGCAACTCGACTCCGGAACTCCAAGAACTGCGACTGACGCAGTTACAGAGGTGTGTCAAATCTCTCAGCGAGCAAGAGAACCGCTTTATCGTGTGGAGATACAACGAAAGCATGCCGTTGGAACAGATTGCATCGAAAAGTGGAAGATCCGTGGCCGCAGTCAAAAAACAGTTGTGGAAAATCCGACGACGACTGCAAGACTGTGTTGAAAGACACATGGCAAGTGCGGGAGAAGCATCATGAAAGATCAAAATGAATTTCAAGAGCTTTGGAATGACTATCTGGAAGGTGAGATCACCAGCAATGGAATGATCGAATTGCAGACGTACTTTGCCGGTGATGAGCAGTTACTTCAGAATTCAGTCGACAGTTTTCAAATTCATCGGTTGCTGGGCTATGACGCACAAGCCGATGAACAACATGATGCATTCGTCAAATCGACCATGTCACAAGTGCTGACACGTCAGGATCAAGCACGAGTGGCAACAGACTCATTGAGCGCACCTGAAACTACCCAGACAGGCCAATTCCCACGATCACTGACGAATCGATTTCTGATCACTGCGATTGCCCTGGCAGCCTCAATTCTGATTGTCTTGTCGTACAACACAAACTCGCAGAATGGACGTTCCTCAATCATCGCAAAAACCATCAATGTTCATGGTGCGATTGAATGGACACATGAAAACGGAGTGGTCGAGGCCATCACCGAGAACAATAAGCCTCTAACAGGAGGCACACTCGAAACAATGACTGGTGAATCGACCGTCACCATGCAATTTACGGATGGGACAATCGTCACTCTGGATGGCTTGTCCCTGCTCACCATCTCAGAACAGGAACAGAAGATCCTGCGATTGAAACGGGGAAACCTTTCGGCTGATGTTCAACCACAGCTAAGTTCAAAGCCCATGATGGTCTTTACCGAAGCCGCGGAACTGCGCGTTGTTGGTACACAGTTCAATGTAAATACACGGGACGAGTCGACCAAGTTGACAGTCAATGAGGGGGAGGTGCTTCTGAAGCGTACAATCGATGGAGAATCAGTCAATGTCGTCCCACATCACCAAGTGGTGGCCTCACTGCGTGATACCAACCAACTGAGATCAGTTAAACGCGCTGACCAGGTCCATCGTTGGAAAAGTGATTTACAAACGGAGGCTTCGCACGGCAAGTGGGTTCCATCCCTGCTGGAACTCGGTGGCAAATTGAAATTGGCCGTCATCAACGGAAGCATCAGCGAAACAGCTGCCACAATCGCTTACAAAAAAGCTGCGTCGCTGAATGATCAACAGGGAAGCTTGTGGGCTTTGCCGTCCCGCTTTGGCCTGTCGGTGGTCGTGACGGTCAACCAACAAGCCACCATGCCTGTTGTACTGGAAGCTGGTTCAAGACTGCGAGTGACCGGCCGCGGTTACTCCGCAACCGACCTTGTCGTTGGCATCACTACCAATGAGCCCGACGGTGGATTCTCCGGAAAATATGAGCAGCAAATCGACCTCACCCAATCAATTGATCCGGACACACTGGAATTCAGCTTGGAATTTCCGATTGAGGCAATGAACGCTATCAATGGAAACTTTCCTGAATCCCCGATCGGGCGTGAATTTGTTGGTTGTTGGTGCTCTCATCCAACCAACCAGGTGACCAAGTTCAAGATTACCGGCATTGAAATCATCGGCACAGACTCATCAAAATGAATCACGTCAACCGTACTTCCCAATCCTTCAGCGCACGATTTTCACTTCACCACCCAACGACTCCCTCCATCAATGCCTTCGCCATGAGCATGTTGTTTCAACACCATTTGAAATCAATCATTTTCGTCATTTTCCTGCCGGCCGCTCTCACAGCCAGTGAAAAACACTGGAACCAGTTTCGTGGCCCAGAGGGAGATGGCATTTCACCTGCTGCTGATCTACCGGCTGCGTTCGACGAATCATCAAATGTCCGTTGGAAAACTGCCATCGCGAATCAGGGATGGTCGTCGCCCGTGGTATGGGAAAATGAAATTTGGCTCACGACAGGTAGCGATGACAAACAGGAACTCCGTGCCCTGTGCGTTGATCTCAGCAGTGGCAAGATCATGAAAGACATCAAAGTCTTTGACATGATCCAACGACGAGTTGACCCGGCCTACATTCACGATTCACCCCACTTGAACAGCCCGGCTACCCCTACTCCTGTCGTTGAAGAAGAATGCGTCTACGTCAGCTATGGGTCCCAAGGCATTGCATGTCTGAACCGCCAGAGCGGCGAGAAGATTTGGGAACGCCGTGACTTACGGGTTTATCAACCAGTACGTCAAGGATCTTCACCAATCGTCGATGATGAAAATCTTTATGTCGCCTACGATGGCACCGATGAACAGTTCTTTGTTGCCCTCGACAAAAAGTCAGGAGCAACACGTTGGAAAGTGAGCCGTGACATTGACTCCGACTTTGAATCCCTGCTGCAGAAAAAGGGCATGCGATCCAAAGGAGGTAAACCCGGCGACAGCCAAAAAGCATTCGCAACAGCGAAACTGATTGAGGTGGATGGTAAACGACAGTTGATCGCGCCTGCGGGTGAAGCAACCATTGCTTACGACCCTGAAACCGGAAAAGAACTTTGGCGAGTTCGACATCCCGGCGGCTTCAACGTTGCCGCTCGTCCACTCTATGCCCACGACCTTGTCTATGTCTTCACCAGTGGCCTGACTGGTTACCTGATGGCGATTCGAGCTGACGGAACCGGTGATGTTACCGATACCCACGTGGCGTGGTCGACCACGCGAAGTACACCCCATATCCCCTCACCAGTCATCCTTGGTGACCTGATGTTTCTGGTCACAGACAAAGGTGGTATCGCACGCTGCCTGAATGCCAAAACCGGAGAAGAGCTTTGGAAAAAACGGTTAGGTGGTGACCACTGGGCATCTCCTTTACTCGCCGACGGCAAACTGTATTTTCTCAGTAAAAGTGGCGAAGTCCGAGTACTGGCGGCCACCAAATCCGTTCCTGATTCCGTCATCGAAAACGAACTCAATGCACGCTTCTTCGCGTCTCCTGCTGTCGCCGGTTCATCATTGATTCTGCGATCAGCAACTCATCTTTATTGCCTCCATGAAGGCCATCAGCGCACGCCCGAACAAGTTGCTGCCGATGTCTATCCACAAACATCCCCGAGAAGTTCAAAGGCAGCCGGTTCAAAGTCCAAACAAGACCCCAAGCAGGAACGTCTCGTGGAACTCAGAAAACAACTCGGTGGCCTCGTCAAGTCAGGCACCCTGACGATGAAACAAGCCACGGAACTCTATCAAGCGGCGCAAAACAAATAGTAGAAATTCATCACTCACCCATGGTTGGCGTCACCTCACATGACTCGCAATCCATCAAACCATCACAACAACAAGAGAACATCCATGAAATCCATCATTCTGTTTGCCACCCTGTGCCTGATTACCTCTCCGGGCATCGTCCTTGCGCAAGAAAAAGCTGCCTCTGCTGGCGGCAAAAAAACCGCTGGAACATCTGATGCGGACTTCGAAAAGGCTTACCAGCAATTGCTGGAAAAAGCTCCAGAGGTACGCGAGAAAATCGAGAACGGGCAGGCGACCAAGGAAGATGTGATTGCCTGGATGAAAAGGCAAAAGGATGGTGGCAAGGGAAAAGTTGGAAAAGGAAAAGAAGTTTCCAAGACCAAGGCCAATCAATCAGCCGGAAACAAAAAAACCACCGGAAAATCCGAGGTAGACTGGGAGCAGGCATATCAGCAATTGCTTGAAAAAGATCCTGGAGTCCGAGAGAAAATCGAGAACGGTCAGGCGACCAAACAAGACCTGTCTCTTATACACATCTGACGCTGCCGACGA
>CAJXTM010000566.1 GCA_913061385.1 uncultured Rhodopirellula sp.
CATACGAGATCAGCCTCGGTCTCGTGGGCCTCGGAGATGTGTATAAGAGACAGGCACAAAACGCTTGATTTGATTGGCGACCTTGCATTGGCTGGCGTGGATCTCGTGGGAAGATTTACTTCTTTCCGCGGCGGCCACAACTTGAATGGACTGCTGGCCAGTCAATTGGCTGAACTGGCAGCTGAGGAGTCTCACGTGACGCAGTCAGCTTTTGTGAACCAACGAAGAGCGGCCTAGCGTCGAAGGTGGAATCCTGAAATGAATGCGTTACACGCAAAGCACATGACCACGGAGCAAAAATGAGCACGTCTATCGCTCAAACCGCTGTTGTTGACCCCAGAGCCAGAATCGGTACCAACGTCCGGATTGGTCACTTTTGTGTGATCGGCCCCGATGCGTCGATTGGTGACAACACCAGGATTGAGGATCACGTCGTCATCTCGGGGATTTGCAGCCTGGGTGAAGATAATCATGTTTTTCAGGGCTGTGTCATTGGCGGTCATCCTCAGGACACCAGTTACAAAAATACGCCGACACGTGTCGAAATCGGTCATGGAAACACGATGCGTGAAAACTGCACCGTTAATCGCGGCACCGATAAAGAAGAGGGTGTGACCCGAATTGGCGACAACAACTTCCTGATGACAGGGACGCATGTTGCTCATGACTGCACCCTCGGTGATCGTATTGTCATTGCGAACAATGGAATGTTGGGTGGTCATGTTCACATCGCAAATGATGTGACACTTGCGGGTGGCGTTGGGGTGCATCACTTTGCTTCTATTGGACAACTAAGTTTCGTCAGCAGCATGAGTCGCGTGCTGCATGATGTTCCGCCATACATGATTGTGGATGGCCAGCCGTCCAAGCCTCGGGCCGTGAATGCCATTGGGCTTAAACGGCACGACTACCCAGAAGACGATATCAAAGTTTTGACACGTGCCTATCGTCTTTTGTATCGCTCCAGAGTTGGAGTCGAGACGGCACGCGAAGAACTGATGAATCGTGGGCCGATTCGGCCAGTGCTGAAACATTTATTTGATTCTATTGACCAATCCAGCGACGGGCGGCACGGCCGCGGTCGTGATCGACGAAGGAAAGCAGCGTGAGTGAATTACGGATCGCAGTCATCGGCGCCGGCCATCTTGGACGCATTCACTCCAAGTTGTTGGGGCAAGTTGATGGTGCCAGTCTTGTCGCAGTCAGCGACCCCTTTGAGGCTGCGCGGAAGAACGCCGAAGAATTATTTGATGTGCCCGTCTACGCTGACTATCGTGACTGTCTGTCGGAAATAGATGCTGCCGTGATCGCGGCTCCCACTGATATGCATGCAGACATCGCGCAGACGCTCTTAAGTGCTGGCAAGCATGTGTTGGTAGAGAAACCTTTGACAATCGTTCGTGACGATGCAAACCGTCTTGCTTCGCTTGCGTCGGCTAGAAAGCTGACATTGCAAGTTGGGCATGTTGAGCGGTTCAACCCAGCGTTCACTGCATTGGAGAAGTTGGCGGTCGATGTGAAGTATGTCGAAGCTGTAAGAGCATCGAGCTTTCCGGGACGTTGTCTCGATGTCGGTGTTGTGATGGATTTGATGATCCATGATTTGGATTTGATCCTTTCCATGACTGATGCAGGGGTGAAATCTGTTTCGGCCAGTGGCTTGGCTGTAATCAGTGATCACGAGGATTTGGCGGAAACCAGGATCGAATTTGAGTGCGGCTTGGTAGCGAATGTAAAGGCATCACGGGTTAGTCCGGAACCGGCTCGGCAAATGCAAGTGTTTGGCAGCCATGGCTTCGCGGAGATCGATTTCGGCGCGCCGGCACTTACGGTAGTGCGACCCTGTGATTCTGTTGTTCGCCGTGATTTTGATCTTTCCAGCGAGACTGATAATCCACTCGGGTACTCCGCTCAATTATTCAGCGAGCGTTTGCGATGTGAAAAGCTTGAGCTCGAGCCGAGGAATGCCATCCTCGATGAATTGCATGATTTTGTGATCAGCATTCAGACCGGCATCTCACCCACCGTTGATGGAATCGCGGGAGCCCGTGCTGTCGACTTGGCACAGCAAGTTCTGGACTCGGTCGCGGAACGTGCTTGGTATTCCAATTCAACGACGCAGGAGAGGGGATCCCACGCTGCTGTTCGTGAGAGAATTGAGGCCAGCAGTCGTCGCATTCACCAAAATCGACGGGCGGCGTAGACGCGAGTCTCGTTCTTCGCAGATACTGCGCCACAGTGAAACAGATGCTGTGGCACAGAACCTGTGGCACAGTCGTGGTGAATGAAAGCGGTGCATGTGGGCCGCTCCGTGAGTCTGGGTTGGCGGCATTCGAAGTTAACGGCATTTCCAGCGTAACGTCATTTCCAGCGTAACGTCACTGAACCTTGTGCCGATGCAGAATGCTGCGTCATGCTGGCGGTTATTCCAACGTGATTTGATGCTGTTTATGCGTGTTTTTAGCCAGTGCTAGGCTTTGGTGCACGCTTACGTCTGCCGTGAATTGCCCAGTGATTTTGTTGGGTAAGCTGTGGTAGTGACTTGCCATAGGGACACATCTTTGGCCGGTGCAACTCGGTTCGTTGTCAATCGGTCGATTTTTCCTCTTTGCTAGACGTGGTTTACGGACCAGGTGTTGCTTTATCGCTGCAGTCTATTCGCGACATTGCCAAACTGCGATTTGTAGCTGCTGCGATCGTTATTCAAGTGGATGATTTGATTCCCAGTCGGTTTGGCTACGCGATGACGGCTGGTTTCGGAATAGCCATGTTTTATGGTTTTTCGCTACCTGCAGGCGGATTTGGGTGTGAAAGTGTGGTTCCCACGGTCAGCATCAAAATCCACTAGACTACGCACGGCGGGTAGTACCATAGAATCGCCTGTGACTGCCCAATGAACAGACTTATTCCTCGCGAGATTGGATTCGCAAACATGACTGACGTCTCTGGTCAGATTGACCACGTCCTTACTGAAAATCGTTCGTTTCCTCCTCCTGCTGAGTTCGCGAAGAAGGCGGTTTTCTCGTCAACCGAGCAATACCAGCAGATGTATGATCGTGCGGCTCAAGACCGTGACGGTTTCTGGAAAGAGCAGGCCGAGCAGCATTTGCACTGGTTTGAACCGTTCCAGGAAGTTTGCAAGTGGGATGCTCCGAATGTTGAGTGGTTTGCTGGCGGAAAAACCAACGCCAGTTACAACTGCCTCGATCGTCATATCGAAGCTGGCCGCGGCGACAAGACGGCGATCATATGGGAGGGTGAGCCAGGCGACACACGCACTTTGACTTACTCGCAATTGCGTACGGAAGTTGCCAAATGCGCAGCTGGCCTTCGAGAGCTGGGGATCAATCAGGGCGACGTGGTCAGCATTTACATGCCGATGACTCCTGAATTGGCAATCGCCATGCTGGCTTGCGCTCGGATTGGCGCGGTTCATTCGGTGATCTTTGCTGGGTTCAGTGCCGAGTCCATTGCTGATCGGAATAACGATGCTGGTGCCAAAATGGTGATCACATCCGATGGTCTGCATCGACGGGGCAAGGTGTTGCCGCTGAAGGAAACCGTTGACGAAGCGTTAATCAAGTCACCAACAGTCGAAACCTGTTTGGTGCTCAAACGGATTGGACAAGACAATGTGCCAATGGCCGAGGGCCGAGATGTGTGGTGGCATGATGTCGTCGATCGCCAAAGCGGCGATTTGGCTGCTGAGCCACTCGATAGCGAAACGACGCTTTTCATCCTTTACACGTCAGGCAGCACTGGCAAACCAAAAGGAATTCGCCATACCACGGCGGGCTACAATCTCTGGGCCAAGAGGACCTTTGAATGGGTATTCGATCATCGCGAAGATGATGTTTTCTGGTGTACCGCTGATTGCGGGTGGATTACCGGACACAGTTATATTGTCTACGGCCCATTATCGGCTGGAGCGACCTGCGTGATGTACGAGGGAGCCCCGAACCATCCTGCGGAGGATCGATTCTGGGATCTTGTTGAGAAGTACAAAGTTACGATCCTTTACACGGCTCCTACTGCCATTCGTGCTTTCATCAAATGGGGTGATGAACATCTGTCTCTTATACACATCTGACGCTGCCGACGACTCCTTACGTGTAG
>CAJXTM010000567.1 GCA_913061385.1 uncultured Rhodopirellula sp.
ATCAGCCTCGGTCTCGTGGGCTCGGAGATGTGTATAAGAGACAGTTTCTACACGCGGCACTGCTGACTTTTTCCGCCGAGTCAGGCACTTTCACTTAATCAAATTACGCTGCTGCGGTTTTCGCTTGCTTGCCGCAGGATCAAACTCTTGGAATTTCATACCCGGCGCGTGGTTTCCGAGCAAACAAACTCTGAGCTTGGTCATCACCGATAATTTTCTCAGCTTTGGGATCCCATTGAATCTTCCGTCCAACTCGCGCCGCGATCGCTGCCAAATGGCAAGTATTCATGGCTTGGACATGAGTGTACACATCAGACACAGGCAAACCGCCTTCACGAATGCATCGGTAGAAGTTGTTCTTGTGCCCTTCAGCAGGCTTCTGTTTGTAAAGCCGCTGTAAATCAGAATCATCAAATTCATTCGCGTCCCACTTTTCTTCGATGGGTTTGCCTGTGATTTTTCCACGGTTCACAAATAGACGTCCTTTGTCTCCCTCGAACAGGATGCCGTTCTCTCCTCGACTCGTGACATTCATCTCGATCCCATTTGGGAACCGACAAATCACAGCGTAATCACTCGCACTGTTGTAGGCATTGTCCACGGTGGGAAAACCATCTTTGAATGGCACAGGATGCTTTGCGTCGGTGCCATCAATGGTAGTTGGCCCCATTCCCTCGGTATCTGCACCGATGGCCCACGTTGCGATGTCGACATGATGAGCACCCCAGTCCGTAAACTTTCCACCAGAGTACTCATACCACCAGCGAAACTGGCCATGACAGCGTTGCTTGATGTAGTCAACCATGGGCGCTTGTCCCAACCAGGCATCCCAGTCCAACTCCGTTGGTGGATCTGTTTTTTGAAAAGGCCCTCCAACGCTTCCACCATTGATTCCAACCGTAATTTTGCGGATGTTTCCGAGTAACCCTTTCTGCACCATATTCACAGCACGCAAAAAACGGCCACGGTCACTGCGTTGCTGCGTGCCAACGAAGAATACCTGATCGGGATATTTTCGACATGCATTCCGAATCAGTTGATTTTCTTCCAGTGTCAACGTCAGTGGCTTTTGGCAAAACACATGCTTGCCAGCCAACAATGCCTCAATGGCGATTTTGACATGCCAGTGATCCGGTGTTGCGATGCTAACGACATCGACATCCTTACGATCAAGCAAATCACGATAGTCACTGTAAATATCTGCTTTACCTTTCCCGATCCGTCCATCAGCATTTGCTCGCTCCGCATGCCCTTGGTCGACGTCAGCAATTGCAACAACATCACCGAAACCAGCATGTTGCCGACAGTCACCGCTTCCCATTCCACCAAGTCCAATGCCACCTATACGCGGTCGATCATTCTTGGCCTGATTCGCAAATACTTTTTCAGTCCACGGAAAATAAGCAGTGGTTGCGGTCGCGGAAGCTGTTGCAGCCGTCGTCGCGAGAAACGAACGGCGTGATTGACTAAGCGAGGAGTTTGACATGTCTTGGACTCAATGACGGGCATGATAAGAGGAACGCTCAAGAAGCATTCCCCAAGATAATTTTCATTATAGACGGACTGCAGCCACAAAATCGTGACAACGTAATCAGAGTTGAGTTTACCACGCCAAAAAAGAGAAGAATCACTTTAACGAAAAACAGCCGACTCGACCTGACATGGCCAAACCGACTGTTTTGATTCTGTACCAGATCGACACTCCGATGAGTTCCGAACCAATCTAGCTGAGTTAGCGAGAACCTGCCTCGCTGCTGCGACGACTCACACGATCACTTTGCGAATTCATGTAGTGAGTCGCTTCCTCAGCAACCAGCATCGTATCACCGGAATGCACTTCAGCTCTGAACCGATGATGCCCCGCTTTCTCTGCTCGGGCGATCACACGCAACCGAACCTCAGCTCCAGGGCCAATTTGAGGAATTGGATTGAACATCACCTGACCGGGAACAACTTCACCGGTGTGCCCTTCGATCCGCAGTGGCTCGATGCCATGTCCAAACTGTGCAACAGCTCTCACGTTTATCGCTTCTTTACTACCACGATTCTTAATCAGGATTTCGTAGGTCACATCACTCCCGATCGGTGCGGGAGCTGCCGGATCTGCAACTATCAAGACAAGATCAGCGATGGACTCGACTCGAGTAGCGATCGATACATCCGTCGCACCTGCAGCGGTACCAGCACAGTCGAACGCAAATACATGCTCGCCAGTAGATGCCATTTGGCAGCGGAACTGGTAATTCTGCATGGTACCCGGCTTGAGAGAACTCAATCGCCACTTGAGCACATTCCCCTCAGCAACAACACCTTCCATTCCGCCAAGGTATTTGACCCCCCTGGGTAGTCGAAGTGTGGCAATGATATTATCACTCGCTGCCGCTCCATTATTTTGCAGCTGCAGTCCGTACATGGCTTCTGCGTGCTGGTACTTGAGCTGTGGTCCGCTCAGCACTGCCTCAAGCTTGGCGGCAGCAACACGAATTGTCTTGGACGCCTCGGACTTCAATTCGAGATCCCCGGAAGCCAAACCGTGGATTTTCAAGTCCCCAAGATCCTGAGCTGTCAACTCAACATCAAACTGCGCTTCTTTGCCTGCTGGAATATCACCGATACGTTGGGTCTGCGGACTCGCTGAGTCTGGCGAGAGCGTGAAAACAACGTTCGGTGCAGTGCCATCACCGGGGTTCAGCACACGCACTTTGTAGGTTTGTGACATTCCATAAATGACCTGATCCGGACCTTCAATGGTCAGCTCAAGTCTTGGCTCATGAACACGCACCTTTGCAACGCTTTTTTGCGGTTGCATTGTCCAGTCAACATCCAGACCGTAACTGCCGCTGCGAGCCGCAATCAGACGAATAACCATTTTTCCGGAAGTGCCTGCAGGCAGACGGTCAATGGTCCATACCAGATGTTCAAGGTTCGCCTTGGAATCTGCATTCACATTGCCAACGGATACGTTCTGGCCCTTCATCTCAGCCCAATCCGGAATCGAAGCTCTCACAATGACTCCTCTGGCATCGATCGTCCCTCGGTTCTCAACACGAATTTCGTATTCATTGACCTGACGAATCGTAACTTCACTGGGCCCGAAAGTCGCTACGCGGATACCTGGCAATTCAGAAGTCGAGTTGGTCAAGCCAGTGACCTGCCCCGGATTACGCATTCTATTGCCAGCATCAGCTGAACGGTTGAAGTTCGTCGCGATGCGATTCGGATTACCACTGAAGCTATCGGCAATTGCTGCGCCACTGCCAAACTGCTGTGTTTGCGATGTTTGCAAACCAACCGACGGTGTCATTGGCTGCTTGATCCGTCTGTTCGTGTCGTTCCGGAGGGCAACCGGATCAGACGAGTAGCTGGAATCCACACCGTTTGTGCGAAGGGGTGCTGAACTACCAATGGCAATGCCGGACCCAATTGGCATCGATCGTGCAACAGAGCTATCTTGTGACGCTTCCGAAGTTGCCTGTGATCCGACTCCAGCTGAGCCAAACGCACTGCTTGGTGGACCAGCACGGTGCGATGCTGTAGCAGCGGGCGGACCTAAAATGGGCGCTGAAGCAGCGTAGGGAGTTCCTGGTGCAGTTGGCGATACTGGAATAGTGTACGCGGGCTGCGGGCTTAGAGTTGGCTGTGGAGCAAGCACTGGCTGAGGAAATCTCGCACCGGATGCAGCCCCTGTGTTCAATGTGATTTTCGGGAAGGTCGCAATCGTTGGCCCGTTGTTTGCCACAGTCTTGGGCACGTTGCTTGGCCCTGCATTTACCACGTCGGATACCGGAGCATCGTCGGGCAATGCGGGTACTATCGCCAACGACGGTGGGGGCTGCAACGTCGAGGAACTGACTGGCTTTGGAACCGACAGAACGCTTGGCTCAACGGACTCCCTTACATCAGATGTTGAGGCGATAGCCGAAGGCGATTCAAGTGGCACACCAATCGCAGCAACCGCGGTTTGCGACTCGCTGGCCTGAATGGGCGCCAACGCGGCAGCGGGAGTTGGAGCAGGCTCACGAATAGCAACATCATGACTGGGAACCTTTGTCACTGAGGCAGGCCTGCGTGGTACAACACCTGTCTCTTATACACATCTGACGCTGCCGACG
>CAJXTM010000568.1 GCA_913061385.1 uncultured Rhodopirellula sp.
CAGCCTCGGTCTCGTGGGCTCGGAGATGTGTATAAGAGACAGCATCAGTCCATGTCATCACCCACCATGACCCAGCCAACAGCGCGACAAAGCACACCACCCGCTTTCTCACCAGAAAGTTCGACAGGCTCTTGCTCCTCACGATTTAACTCTGACAACTCAATCTAGCTGCTTGGTGTCCAATGCCTAACAGAATCGAGCTGACAGTCAGCGACCTTACTGTGACAGCATCAAACGATCCCACACACCTGTTCTGAATCAAACAAATCGCAACGACTTTTTCCGATGACGACTTTTTCCGATGACCAGAAACCACCAACCACACGCCCAACAACGAACCCGCGACCGCTGTGTAGCCAATTCGTGAACAAAACACCATTTCAGATGCAATCACAGACGGCTTCACCACAACAGATGGCAGCACCCGTGCCCTGGCAGTTACCCTCAAGCCGTCAATCATTCCATCGATAGCGTACACCAGGATCGCTAAACACATTAGCACGAGAACCGAGCAAAGAAAAAACCTTCAAGGCTACAACCGCCGCTGCCAGCCCGATTGGATTACCCGATTGTTGATCCGAGGAGTACGGATTGCCTGGCTCAGTCATTCGTTCGCTTCCCTTGCTATCGACATTTTAATACACGAGTGTGCAACAGACTCAACAGCGTGGCTGTCAGTGATGCTGTCGACATCGAAAACACCTCGACAGTTAACCAACTCCCGCCAACGCCAGCAATAAATTTACTCTGAGAATGTGCGACCGGCCCAAATCCAAGTCGCTTCCTCTTAACATCGAACTCATCACCTACAGCCACGCCTTGGCATTGCAATAGATTCCAAAGAATAGCCAAACCGTTGATAACGAAACGACCAACACTGGCATCACTCCGCCGGACGGCCCCATGATTTCAAGCCCTCCTGCAATCAACATTGTATAGCCCATCTGTATCACTACGGTAACAAAACTGATCCCAAAGCAAAGTGTCGCGTTTGAATTGCGTTTCAACAAACCAATACTACCAATCGTACCGCTAACCACAGAAACGGCAAACACAGCATACACCCAAAGAGGAATAGCACGGGACCATGCTTTTTGCTCTTCAGTGAATGACTCCATCATTGTTTCCTTGGCGAAAACTTCCAACACAAAAATCATGCAACCCATCAGATTCCACAACAAGGCGACCACAGCAACGACCCAAAACCAACGTGGAATGGGTACCTTCATTTCCTCATTCATCAACAACACCTTCCTAAAAGACAAGACTCATACTCTACGATGAGCGTGTTTGATTACCGTGTCTACAAGGAGCAGGCCTGTGCACAACCCATCTTCTCTCATGCACAGAGAATCTATTTGGTCAGGACATGTGCATACACATAAGCAAACCATTGAACAACAAACCGACGACAACAACAAACCAACGACAACGATCAACTAACACACGGTCGATCACAACAGATCCATACCACAACAAGCCTGAACTCACGAAAATTAGTTGATGCGATTACGTTGCTTGCTCGATTTCATCATGCGATCAACCAACTCACAAACAATGACGTGCATTGGCACAGAGACGATAATGATTCCGACAATCGCACCTGGGCTACCAAGAAGAAACCGAAACGCAGCAAATGTCGCCGTCAGCAACGTGACCATTCCCCAAAACTCTGCCATCGAAAACTTCATGACTTCAACCTCGGAGAACCCTCCACTCATGGAACCCGACAAATTCCCAAACAGTAGCTAGACCCACCGCCCCACCATCGAGCGGGTACTCTTTTCCCGCAAAATACTTTGCAATTCTTGGCAACTCCTCCCGCAACTTGGTGTCAACACGAATGCAATTGAGTCCGTCGCATCCCGTAAAACCAGTTTTCCACTCAGTTACCCAGCCGATAATTCCATTGTCGCAATTGCAAGAAACTTCTGTTTCAAACGCTTACCCGGACGCACGAGAATGAACTTCACCAAGGCGTGGGATTATCGAACGGCACTAGTGCTCACACCGAAGTTCGTGCCGCTCGAGATTTCCCTTGTCCAAGCTTACATAACATCGCAACAGGATAATGCATGATGTAATCGAGCATCCCGGAACCGCAGGTACCAGGAAGTCACAATGCCTCGTTGGCAATCCCCAAATACTGACCGGGCAAGCAACAACACTCAGCACCACTGCTCGAAATTTCCTGCGTTGTCCATAACCAGCCAACCTACCGCAGTCAATCAAAGCGGCAATCGCAATTCGTTATTAATAGTCACGTTCCTATCCGCGTCAATGGAAAGCTCATCGCCCTCCTCAATCTGCCCATAGCCTTTCGAATTGACCTTGAGGACAATTGGCTCAAATCCATCCGCTGCAAACTCTATCGTCACATCGCCAGCAACGATGGTCTGCTTTGCATCAATAGCGCCCTCCGATGCAGTGACTCCCCCAACAAAAGTCGAGCTGCATCCACCATCGCTGGTTTCCGCAATCTTAATGCTTACTCCCCAGACCTCCCCACTGACAGCCCCTTCCAAATTCGAAATCGCACCTGGATTCGAAAAACGAAGTGACTTTGCAGGAGCGGCTGTGGAAAGAATACTTTTATCGCAACCAACACAAAACGTGATCATCAAAGAAATAGAAACCGACGCCTGCATGTAATTTCGCATGATCATTCCAAGTATGGGGCAGTGCAATCTGAGGGGCGGATGAACTCACATCATGACGCATCGAGCACAGCATGAAAAGTCAGTAAAAACGATTCCTTAGGCCTAGCCGACCGCTGGCAAGAGTCAGCCTCGGCCTCAAGCACTGGCTCACCCACAGGAGACGCAGGAACTTTTGGCTTTGCTGCCGAAGCTTCTTCAATCGCGTTTTCTGACAGTGCTTTAGCGAATGCGGCTTCTTGCCCTGCTGAACTTGAATTACCTCCTGAACCTCCAGGCTTACAAATCCGCTTCCTATCTCCCCTCGACGACTTTGGGTTGACCTCAGAAAAGTCCCTACGGGGACAAGAAAAATTGCGGCAGTCGACCAGAGATTGGACATAATGCCACGGATTAAAAATGCATTCAAAATGGCCTCCTTGTCCATGTCCTGCACGATCTGCGGCATGACCAGATAGCTAAAGAGCGGATCCATGAGCACAATCCGACCGCCCCACTGCAATCAAGCCCGCCTGTTTTTCTTTACCAAATTTAAACAAGACTGTCATCACGAAAACTGAACATGCAACAATAAGCGGGGACTTGAATAGCTGAGTACTGACCTGACTGCATCTCGGCACCTTCGTTTGATTTAAGCAACACACTCATCGCTCATGTAACCAGCCTTGCCCTAGCATAACCGACCTACCCACCGGATAGCTGACGGAACAATGCATTGATCTTCTCATGCCCTACCACAAAGGCCCTCCACCCTCACGACGCATGCTTTTCCATACCACACGGTAAAGAGAAAACGGCATCCCGAACGCCTTACTCGACAAATACCGAGGCGCGACCTGACACCTCCACAGAAAGGTTACCCACAGCCCACGAATACGTCGCGTGTTTCCCAACGGAGGCGAAAGTGCCCCGCAGCTCTCTGCAACTCTCTTCAGGCCCAAAGCACTTGGCGTTTGTCACGCAGCCTCGAATAGCTTCCTCAACAAAGCGCCCCTCAGGCCTGAAGAAGCCCAAAAAGGTGGCCACTGAAATCACAACTTTCAGCACTACCGCAACTGAACCTTTCCCTGCGCTCTGATTGCGGTTCTTCTGATCCGTGTCAAACCCTGAAGTAGTCGAAGCGTAACCACAGCTGGGACATGGTGCGTGGTCAAACCCTCGTACTATCTTGGCACGACTTAAAACCTCCTTGGCACGACCTAAAATCACCCTCGCATGGAACGCGGCAGCACCCCAAGTTCGTCGCTGGGATCCTGCTCAATTTCAATAAGGTTTGGACAACAGCCAGAGCAGTAACCACTGAAGGTCAACCTAGGTTTCTGCCTGCCAAAAACGACAATGCGCCTGTCATTCGAAAACGAATCCCGAGCTCTCGTCATTTTTTGTAGCAGTGAAACTTTTTTACCTGTCTCTTATACACATCTCCGAGCCCACGAGACCGAGGCTGATCTC
>CAJXTM010000569.1 GCA_913061385.1 uncultured Rhodopirellula sp.
CACGTAAGGAGTCGTCGGCAGCGTCAGATGTGTATAAGAGACAGGTCCAGGATGGCCGAAATGGGAAATACATTCGCATTGGTGGAGTAACGTAAACCACTTTCATATTGATATTCTCCCACCTCCAGCAAGACAGTTGATTCCTGAAGAAAAAGCGGTACCCGTCTTGGTGGTGGAACACCGTATTCCTCCGGATCCTCGACCGATGCATCTGCCCCCGCCCCAGAATTCGAATTGCCTGCATCATTAGCGGTGCTGGTCGCCTGAACCTGAAGAATTCCAGAATCGCGGTAAGAAGGAAATCGGGCGGATTCAACTTGAGTTTTGAGCGACAAAGCGTCTTCTTGGTCAGTTTCTAGACCTTGGTCAACAAGGGCCACTCGCTGCAAACCACGATCAGCATTCGGCAGAGTCCACATCTCTGATCTGCTGAATTGGGCAGACTCCGCCGATCCAAGTTCAGGGATGGGATCTGAAGTTACCTCGTTGTGTCGAATCGCGGAAAATGGCATTGGTTGTTTGAGCGAGCCTGCCGCTGCCCCGGGGCTGGACTCAGACAGTGAACTTATCAAATCGAATGGAATAAGCTCCGAAGAATCATGGCTGTCCTGTTTTTGCTCTGGAACATCATGATCGTTCCAATGCTGGTGATGCAGAGCGTCTTTAACATCACGCCGACTCGCCACTTCTTTGCTAGACCGCTGCAAATGACTAGCGGCGACCTCACGTCCGACTTGACTCTCCCCGTTTCGATACCGGCCATCTTGAGCACCAACGGTGGATGGTATTGTCTGCCGTGTTTTTCTCACGATCACCGAAGCGGTTTCCGTGCTTTCGAAAAGAAACACCATAATCACACACACCAAGAAAGGCGCAGCGGCAGCAAGCAACCTATGAACAGCGGGAATGCGATATTTTTTTTCTGTACTCACAGAACTGAATTATTCTTCGTGCAATAGTGTTCGGTGGAAGAGTAACACTTAACCTGATTCGCCTGATTGCAATCGTTCGATATCATCTTGCTAAGTGAACTTCATTGACTATGGATCACGGCGAGAGTTTCTGAAATAAGACTCTCAAAGATTGGGTTTTGTTCAGGCTTTTGGTGACTTTTCAGATGTGAATGAGAACGAACGTTCTCATTTTGCTGGTCTGTTTGCAAACCGTCTGAGATATCAGAACAGGAATATGAGTCGACGTTCGATTCAACGGAGGTGACATCCGCATCACGAGAGCCCTGACCAGCAGAAGACTCTGAACGTGCACTTGTATCGATAGGATGCAGCGGCTTAGAAACACCACCAGACAATTGCCTCAGGCTGTTCTCCAACGCCACAATTTTATCCGTCAGCTCATCATACTGCTTCGACTCATTTCCACTTTGACCGTGCATTTGTTGCCCGATCGCGTTCAAATGATTAAGCGAGATACCCAGCGGGAGAAAGTTCCCAACGTTCGCTCCCCCGCATTGATTTTGCCCTAATCTGTCATTCCCTTGCGTCGCATGCTGACCGCTTGGGCAACCACAACCGTTTGTAGATCCGGATAAAGATTTTGGATCGTTTGCGTGTCGACCCGCTGTAGATGGCAGGAGTACATGAATTCCCAAAAGGACAAGAAGAAAGCCTAATGCACCAGCCAAAACCAGTCTAATACTGTGGACAGTCTCTGAATCATACCAATTCAGAAATGAAGATGACGAAGAACGCGACTGTTGCTCGTCATTTGCAATTACTGCACTGCCAACCACTGCACTGCCAACCACTGCACTGCCGACACCGGTGCCGGTGCCGGTGCGACTGGCGATACCGGGGCCCAGTCGTGTCCTTTCATGATCTGAATGCGCAACAGCGACTGGCCGGGCATTGCCCGTAGTTGCTGCAAACGCACACGTGTCCAAAGCTGCAAATAGCAGAATTGGGATCATCCAGTAACGGCTCATTGGAGTGCTTGCTTACCCTTGTAGTAACGAAAACCTGCCATCATTTTTAACACCGCGGCAAGTCACATGCTTGCCGTAGACTGCGGGTTCAAGCAGCCTTCTGATCGGAAGCGTCTATTTCGTGCTTGGGAACGCTATCGTGATTTCCCTGAGTCAATTGCTGCCAACCAGCCTCGGGCAATTTCATGGCCAAACGCAGAGCTCCATCAGCACCAGCAAACCTGGAATCATGAATTCGCGTGACGTTACATGTGCCAAAATCTCTGCAGGCATTTTCAACAAATGTGTCTAATCCCTTCAAGCGACTGCCCCCCCCCGCCAGCACAATATTGCCAAGGGTTTCTTGACGGTAGCCAAAGTTAATTCGTTCGATCAGTTCAACCGCTGCTCTGCCGATTTCATTGGCGAACTGCTGGCAGTGTTTCTGTAGAACTTCCGTGATGTCAAATTCCTCGACACCAGCCGACTTAGTTGGCAGACTAACTACCACAGCACTGTTCGCAAGCCCAACCGAGCCATGCTTCTCTTTCAGGTGGCGGACTAGATCAAGGTTCAAAACACATTCGGGGTAGCATGTTTCAATTGCCTCGAGCAAAGATTGATCTAAACGATCTCCCCCCATCTTGATCGTGATTTGATCATCTGCAGTTGGGAAGGCACCGTAATAGTGGCACAAATCAGTGGTGCCTGCTCCGATATCAATGATCAGTGCGTGACATATTTCAGGATAGAGTCCAAACGCAACGGCGAATGGTTCCGGAACAAGAGCTACAGTTGGAACCACCTGCTGCACGAGCGAAAGGACATTCCGGCGATTCTGCATGCTTGCCTTCGATGGAACACCCACGATGCAACGAGTTTCATCACCCAGTGGCAGATTAATCTGCTGAAGCAATCGCTTCAGTAGAAAGACGATCGCTTCGCTATCTCGACAGTGAGCAACTTCTTCCTCATCCTCGGTGAGTGAACTGAATTTGATTGCGCCGTCCTGTAGAGGACGAACAACTTCCAAAGCCATGCGATTTTGTTCCAGCTCCTCACCCAACAAAATGCTGTCACCGACAAGCATCCGAGCAAGTTCATCTTTTGCCCAACCCATCGTGGTAGGAACAGATGCCCGCTCCGCAGTCGAGCCAACCGCGGCCGAATTCATGGAGCCCAAATCTATTCCTGCGAAAAACTTACTCATATCCGTCGACCCTCGCTGACTGGTACAAATCTCCAGTAAATGGCAGCGCACCGGTGCTGCTAATTTCATTTATCGGCCTAACGCAATGTTAAATTGAGCCGATTATCCGGAATGCGGCGGCGGGGTCAGAGAACCCAATGGTGAACGCCAACTGCACACAAATAACGCTTGGAGTGCACATTCCACACAACCCGACCAATCTCGCCAAACGTTCAAATTACCCAGCAACTGCAAGCAAATTGTTAAACCAAACCAAGAATATTGCGTTAGGGTTGCTTGGATTGAGAGAGTACTAATCCGTGTTTCACGACCTCGTACCCTTTCACCATGCGTTTGGCTTTCACCGTGAGCAGAAGGGATACTACTGTGCTTGGTTCTGTAAAAATCACTTTCTTGTGCCTTTTTCTAACGACTATCCTGTCTGCTCAAAGAGCTAATGCACAGGAACTGCACCCCTTTGGTATTTCAGAACTGGAATTGATGACGGACGAGGAAGGCAGATCGGTGAGAGGTCATGGATTGCTCGCAATCCAGCAGGGATTCAGCCTTGTCTCTGGGACACTCGTGGATCCTGCAACAGGAAGTACTCTCCGAGAAAGAGCAGTTCAATATACCCAGGTGATCACTAACGAGGCGAGCGATTGTTGTGGCACGCCAGAGGTCGATTTTGTGTTCGCCACGACTGACCGTGACGTTTCGATTCAGGAAGATTTAACGATTCAGGGTGCATCTTGGTTCATGAACGGTTCAATCTTCAGCAATGGCTATGCATACGCCGAACGCTTTTAGTGGACAAAAAATAACCAACGAAAAAAGCGACAGCAGTGTGCTGTCGCTTTCTTTATTAGCGTTGTAGAGGTCGGATACCTCAAACTTGTTGAACCATAGTTCAACCTCTATTACTAGAGGCCGGGGAACGTAATAGGCTGTCTCTTATACACATCTGACGCTGCCGACGACTCCTTACGTGTAGA
>CAJXTM010000570.1 GCA_913061385.1 uncultured Rhodopirellula sp.
GCGTCAGATGTGTATAAGAGACAGAACTCGAACAGACCTGAAACGCAACGTGGATGGCCAGCCGTTTGTTCCCTCAGGGGAACAAGAACTCGAAGCGCGTTGCAGCGAAGTCTTTGCGATCCAAATCGCCGGACTCGTCAAACGTCTGTCACGACTTCCCGCTGAAACGGTTCTTTCAATTGGGGTCTCTGGCGGTCTGGACAGCAGTCTCGCTCTGCTAGTGGCGATACGCGCTTGCGATGTTGCGGGCAGATCGCGGGCGGATATTCACGGGGTGACCATGCCCGGATACGGTACCACCACCCATACGCGAGAAAGTGCTGACCAGTTGATCTCTGCCACTGGGATCACTGGCGAGTGCATGGATATCAGAGCCTTGTGCCTGGACACCTTTCGGTCACTCGGACACGAGCCTCTGGGGATCAAAATCAGCCTGGATACCACGGTCGAAACGTTGCAAAGTCAGCTTCTCGAAGTTCCTGTTGGAACGCCTGACCTGACTTTTGAGAACGTGCAGGCTCGTATGCGAACGATGCTTTTGATGAACCGTGGATTTGTGCTGGGCACAGGAGACATGAGTGAGCAGGCTTTGGGCTGGTGCACCTACAATGCCGACCACATCTCGATGTACAACGTCAATACGTCCATTCCAAAGACGTTGGTCAGATTTCTGGTCCGTTATGCTGCAGAGAATTATTTCGATGGGAAACTCAAAGCTCTTCTTCATCGTGTTGCAGATACCCCCATCTCGCCTGAGTTGCTGCCGCCGGCTGCCGACGGCTCAATCCAACAGAGTACCGAGGCCGAGATCGGTGATTACGAATTGCATGACTTCTTTCTATTTCACTTCGTAAGAAATGGCTTCAGCAAAGGGAAAATTTTGTACTTGGCTGAGCATGCGAGGTTTACTCGCCACTATGACGCATTGAGCATTGCAGCAACGTTTGAGAAGTTTCTGGTGCGGTTTTTTGCGAATCAGTTTAAACGCAACTGCGTCCCCGATGGCCCCAAAGTTGGCTCCGTTAGCCTCTCGCCGCGTGGCGATTGGAGAATGCCGAGTGACGCGGATTCCGATGCCTTTCGTGATGACGCCTGAGCTACAGACCGTTGAAGCCGTATCAGGCGGATCGCAGTAAACGCTGCTTGGATTCTATTTCAGCAACGGCGTCGCATACACGCTCGAAGGTGATATCGCATCGTGCAGTGCTGTGGTGATTGGACTTTGGATCTCGATTCCGCTGACTTTTATCTCTCCTGACTTTTCCTGATTGTAGGGTCAGCTGTCGGTAGGTACTGCAGGTCCTGGCGGTTGAAGTTGTATGCAGATTGATGGTGGGGGTTCCAACTGCAACCGAGACATGTAACGGTTCAATGTCTCCACTGAGAAATAGGTCAGACAACTCCAGCAGTGCGGCAAGGTGTTGCAGGTCCGTGTGGGGCGTCAAACTTGCAGATCCGCGAGAGTGTTCAACAATTTCATTAGCGAAATCACGTTCGCTTTGGGTATCCCAGCAGATGATGCACCGATAATGGTAGACGTCATGCAAATGCCGTAAGACTCTCGCAAAATTTGCGGCGTCCCAAAGCTTTGGGGTTTGCGGTGCCCCGGGATCAAGTATGGCAATTTTTGGATTGGGGATGTTTCGACGCCAAGTTCGTGCCCATGCACGTGCAGTTGATGGGATCGGCAGGTGCCATCGAACTCGCGGAGAATGGATGCCCATTGGGATCAATAATTCCAGCGCTCGATCGGTCAGGTGATCGAAAACCGGCGTGACCTGCTCAGTGTTCAGAATTCGATTCAATAGGCTGCTGTGTGGTCCTGAGAATCCAATTCTCTGTGGAACTGCCGCAAGCCAACCCAGCAGAGCTGTGCGGCTCGTGCCCTCACAATCAATCAATACATCGAAAGCTCGCGTTCTGAGGATGCGAGCGGTTTCTCGCATTGCCTTGATTGATTTTGACCAGCCAGAATCCAGTTGGATCACTTCGTCTAACGCCGAATGTTCACGAATGATCGATGCTGACTCTTTTTCGACCACCCAAGCCAGATGAGCATTGGGAAATTCTTCACGCAGAGCACACGCGATCGGCATGGTCAGAACGGTGTCCCCGAGTGAACTCATTCGAGAAATGAGAATTCTGGGGGCAGGGTCGTTCGACATCGTTGCGATCCTTCGCGCGGAGTAGGTCTGATTCACAAAAGAGTCTAAACAGCTCGAATCGTACGCTGCTAGACCGTTTTGTCTGCGTTGAACGGCTCGAACTCACGGAGCTTTGGTGCTGCCGCGATCTGCGGGATTGCCACCAGACGCACTTTTTGCCCCGATTCAGGGATAGAGGGCACTGCAAAAACATTGTTTCGACGTTAAAACTAGGTTTTGGCGGTTACTCAAGGTTGCTGCCATGAGTTTGCTATCAAACCCTCAGGGTTTCGATTCCCCGATATGGTTTCAAACAAATGAAATTCCAACTGGTTTCAGTTCTGATGTTGCAATTTTCTTTTCTGTGCTCGACACCCCAATTGCAGGGTGATGAGGGCATGTACTTGTTCAATGACTTGCCGGCACAAGTGTTGCAGGATCGTTATGGATTCGATGCATCGGAGGATTGGGCCAATCAACTCAGGCTCAGTTCGGTGCGTTTCAATAGTGGTGGATCTGGATCGTTCATTTCCAGTAACGGGTTGGTGCTAACAAATCATCATGTTGCCAGTGACACGCTTCACAAGTTGAGCACACCGCAGCGTAATCTGATTGACGATGGATATCTTGCGAAATCAATGGATCAGGAACTGAAGGCACCGGATTTGGAGTTGAACCAATTGGTTTCGATTGAAGACGTCACCGCCCGTGTTGAGCAGGCGGTGGACGCGACGGCAACGCCAGCCGAATCTGCCAAGCAACGGCGGGCAATCATCGCAAATATCGAAAAAGAGTCGCTCGATGCAACAGGTTATCGCAGTGATGTCGTGACGTTGTTTGGAGGCGCAAAGTACCATCTTTATCGCTACAAAAAGTACACAGACGTTCGCTTGGTCTGGGCACCCGAAACCGAGGCTGCCTTTTTTGGCGGTGACGCAGATAACTTTGAGTATCCGCGGTACAACCTCGATGCAACCATCATGCGTGTTTATGAAGATGGCAAGCCTGCAAAGCTGAAGAACTTTTTGCAATGGAGTTCTGAGCCGCTGAAATCGGGTGAATTGGTATTCGTCAGTGGCAATCCCGGACGCACCCAACGCATTTTTACCGATGCGGCACTCAAGTACCTGCGTGACTCGCGGATTCCTTACCTGCTTGATTTTCTGCGTCGCAAAGAGATTTTAATGCAGCAGTTCAGCTTGGAGGGAAAGGAAGCATCTCGACGCGCACGCGACGAATTGTTTGGGATCCAGAACTCACGCAAGGCATACACCGGAATGCTGGCAGGGTTGCAAAACCCCAAAACCTTGCAAAATAAGCAGAACCGCGAAAATGAATTGCTGGCTGCTCTTGCAAAACATCCCACCGCAAGCAACTTGGCCGTGGCTTGGCCTGAAATCGCTGCGATTCAAGAAGAGAAAGCGAAAATGCTTGGCAACTCTGTAAGTTTTCGAAGCAGTCTGTTTGGGTACGCCTTGCAGATAGTGCTGCTAGGAGCAGAGGACCAGAAGCCAAATGAACAGCGTCTAAGAGGATATACCGATGCCGCGCGTGACTCATTGTTGCAGTCGCTGTTGAGCACCGCGCCGGTCTATGACGATCTTGAGCAGGTGAAACTTGCTGATGAGCTATCACGCTTCATCGAAACACAGGGTGCAGACAACCCTTTGGTTGTCCAGGTCTTGGCTGGCAAGAGTCCACGAGAGCGTGCCGCAGAATTGGTGAATGGAACGAAGCTGGGTACCGTCGCCGAACGAAAAAAATTGGTTGACGGGGGGAATGATGCTATCTCCGAGAGTACTGATCCCTTAATTGTTCTTGCTCGTGAAGTCGAAGAAGAATACCGCCGGCTCCGAAGCGAAAACGAACGTATCGCTGAAAGCGAACGCCAGGCATATGCACGAGTCAGTGAGGCCTGTCTCTTATACACATCTGACGCTGCCGACGACTCCTTACGTG
>CAJXTM010000571.1 GCA_913061385.1 uncultured Rhodopirellula sp.
GATGTGTATAAGAGACAGTTTATGCGACGGGCCACTCCAGTGGTGGGCTTTTCTGCTATCGGCTTGCGAAAGAAAGTGCTTTGTTTGCAGCGGTTTGTCCCATGAGTTGCGGGATGGCCAAGGGGGCGCATGATCCAGACAAAAGCACCGCACCGGTTCACCTGATGCAAGTGATTGGTGATCGAGACAAAAGCTACCTTGGGACGACGAATCCGAAGGTCACGATGTATTCAGCAGAACAACGCATCGCTGTCTGGCGAGCATTTAATGAGTGTAAGTCACAAACTGTCATGAAAGCTCATGGCAGAGAAATCAAGGTAAAGACCTATACTAACAGCGATGGGATCGAGCTTGCCATTTGTGAAGCGAAAGACCAGGGGCATCACTTGCGGCTTGACCTGCGAGATGCAGCAGACGTCATTGCTCTCGATTTCATGTTGAAACATCGAAAGAAATAGGTCCGCGGGCCGCAATCGCCGAAGCTCGAAGTGCTTTCGGCCTTCCATCTGCTGCTAGAAATTGAGTTCGCCGTAACCAATTGCGAGCGTGGCTTTTTCGTCGTCTCGTTCAAGGGAATAACCTAAGCAAGTGAGTTCATTGCGGATCATTATGAGGTCTTCCGGGTGGAAGTGAATGAACAGCCCATCAAGTACTGTGTCGTACGGTTCTCCATATTCGGAAACGATTGTTTTGGGTAATCCCTCGCCGAATAATCCACTGGCTAATTGAGGCCACTCATAGTCAAGGTGTGGAATCTGATCGCTGGAGAAGAGTTGCGAGTCGTCAGGGGGGTGGTCACCCTCATTCACCAAGTTCGCGTGAATGCAGTCGACATGCTTTTTGGGGCAAGTTTGACGAAATTCGCGCCAGGTAGTGGAGTTACTGATTGCCTTCAAAGCGGAGAGGATATCGTCGGCCTCGCTGCGATTGAGTATGACTACTCTTGCACCCTCTCCGTAATCGACCAGTCCATAGATCAATGCGTGGCTATCCGTTTTTTTGCGTTTCATTTTTAAAACCTTTGAGTGCGTTGATCTGTCTGCCGAGGAGTAGCGATCGAGGGAATTGAACGAGTGCTGAAGACACATGGTGTAACGTTTTCAGCAATTCTGGCTTATGAACGACTGATGAAAATTGTGTGCACTACACACGATTTGCTGTCCTTGGATTTCCTTGTCAGCTGTGAGTTTGGTGTTCCAATCGGGTTCTTACTGTCTCATAAGGTCCATTCCTCATGTAAGAAGCCAAGCCCATCCACTTGACGGTGTAGGCCATAGTTCGAGGATGGAGGAACCTTCGGTAGATGTCATCCATTTGTTTGATGGTCCAACCATGTGGGTTCTCGAAGGTCGGATGTCCATCAGCATTGAGGCAGGGTGCGTTACCGCCATGGCACGTTGTTGATGTCCAAACTATTCGTGGGCTTTCCGCGTCGTTTGAAAGTGTCGGCCGTGTTCTGAAAGAGCTTTTTCTTGCGGTTTGTTTCTTTGCTGTCGGGCTCGCACGTCCGATTTCTTTGTTCGGAAGAAGCCTTGAAGCTATTCCAAGCAGGGTGGTTGAACCAAGGAAACGCCGACGGCTTAAATTGACTGCCAGATTGCGCATGTTTTCGTGCTCCTGCGAGTGGCTGCTGATGCAATGAGTGGACGCGTGTTTGCATGCTGAGGTTATCGCTTGGCCAGCGGCGGCCGAGATGGGATCCGTGGGATTGCCAAAGGCCGCATGTCCGTCAACGACGAATTCCACCTTGCCCGGATCGGGCAGGTTGGAGAGGGAGGTTCCCTACTCATCATGCTGGTAGCCACTGTCACAGCGGCTACGAAGATTTAGACCCACAAGTGGTGAAAAGGTTCTCCTCCTTTTTAAATTTGATCAAATTAATTCAATCGGATCGCATCGGTTAATTGGGCTGCATCGAGAAAAGCCAAAGCGTCACAGCGCAAATCGACAACTGGTTCACACGCACCATCAGCAAAAGTTAGATGCACTCACCAAAGCGAGATCGATGAGCACGATAGCAGGCCATACAGAGAAACCCTGCGCAAGAAAAAACCAAACACCGATATTTACAGCGTTTGGATCAGACTGTCCTGGTCTGTCGGGCTCATTAGTAGCGGCAGAGGAAGACGAACTGCGGCTGTGTTTCAAGGGGAAAACGTATGTTCTTTCTCCCGCTGGGGACGCACTGGGGAGTTTTTATTCAAAGCAGTAACTTCTTAAGCTGTAAGGAAGCAGTACGAACGTATGTTTTTGGCAAAAGGATTGTCAAAAAAATATCTTCCGCTCGCGCAGACGTGTTACCTGCTTTTTCTCCGGGCACCATGCTAGATGGTAAAGCAAAACGTGGGGGTGTGCTGTTCAAGAAGTTATGCATCAATTGCCATAAAGTAAAGCACGAGGGGTATGGTCTTGGTCCCAGGGTGGAATCGATCAAAACGAAAGAAGCATTGCTGTGTCGATTATCGACCCTAGCGTTGCTGTGGATGCTAACTATTTCAGCTACTCCATTTTGACGGAAGATGGCAGGACATTTCGCGGCAAGCTGGAAACTGAAACCGCTACCAGCATCACACTGCTTTCTGCCGAAAATAAACGCAGCATTGTGTTGCGAGAAAATGTTGAAATGCTAAGGCTGCACAGAAATCTCTGACGCCCTACGGGCCCGAAAAGAACCTTGGATTGCAAAATGTCTCTGACTTGCTTCAGTACATTCAAGAAACCTTTTGTCGATGGAACTGTGCAAGCGTGGGAAATGATTGAGCATCGTTGTGTGTGCCCAGGGTTCGCAAGATTCGTGGTGAAACAATGAAAAAAAGCTGCTCATTCCAAATAGGAAAGAGCAGCTCATTGGATCAGAAATCCGTGGTTGGTGACCGCGAACGCTGGGGATGACCGTTCGGCACCTCCCCTCGGATTAAATCCGCCTTAGAAAGTCATGATTGCATCCACTGCGAACGATGCGTGATCGTCTTGTGGGAAAGCATTAGAATTGATCCAGTCCCAGCGAACTTCAGGGCGGATGATCAGGTTCGCGGAACGCCGATGATTCCAGCCGATGGTCAACTCGTGAAAGTCGATCTCGTCGCCGTCAAATTCTTGACCCAGCCATTCATAGCGAAGCCCGACTGAATTGCATTCGTTCATCGTCTTGATGAAGTAGTTGCTAATTCCAGTTGCTGGGCCCAAAGGAACAAATCCACTGTCATAATCCGCGATGGTGGCTTCCATCGCATACTGGAGATCGCAGCGAATATCGTATGCGGCTACGATCGAGTGGATCGCACCTTTGACCGCCGTTGGTCCGCCCAAGTCGTTCAACAGACGACCACCGACAACGTTGTACTGTACGTCAAGACGATCAGTCAGATTGAGTCCTACACTGGCGATAAAAGTATCACCATTGGAATCAAATCCGGTGTTCAAGCCTTCGATGAATCCAGCTGAAATGGAGATGTTCTCCAGCCCGCTGTACGTTGCAATTGCACCCGTGCCTGTGTAAGGCTGAATGTTATTGAAGGCATATGAGTGGCTGTAGAAGAAATTGTTAGGAGACATTGCGGACTCGTAACCGAAGTTGAGCAACATACGCCCGACTTTCACTGAGACGTCACCATACCCGACTTCCATGTAAAGTTGGGGAAGTGCGCTGCCGTAGTAGCCGCCGTTGTCCCACTCGTTATCGAAGGCTTCGTCCCAATTGCCAACCGCTTGAAGGTCTTGCCCGTCAGTTCCGTAAAGGAAATCGACACGACCACCGATGTCGAGGCCGCAGGAAGCATCAATCGCCTTCTCGGCAAACAGCCAGCCTTGTTGAAGCTGCAGGTGGTCCGGGTAATCGTTGAACCCATCTGTGGCGTTCGGGCGTGATGGGCTCGGAGGACCACCAAAGCTTTGTTCACCTGACTGGTAGCCCAATTGAGCCCAACCGCCAACAGAAATTCGGTTGCATTCGCCGAATAATTCCCACGGATCGCCAAGGCAGCAATCACCAAGGCTCAGGCAGTCGCCAACGCGATTCCGCAGTTTTCCATTTCCAATGTCTAGCCCAAGGCTGTCTCTTATACACATCTGACGCTGCCGACGACTCCTTACGTGTAG
>CAJXTM010000572.1 GCA_913061385.1 uncultured Rhodopirellula sp.
TTCTCGTCGAACTCAGCGACGAATGGGAGACCGGAATGCGATACCTCACATTCCAAAACTAAACCGAAACCGAATGGACGAATTTACAGAAAGGCGGTTGCTCTATCATTTTACTAGCTCTTAGCGGCCTTTCTTTTTGATATATAGACGGCAAGAGTGTATGGATCGGATAGAAAACAAGATAGAAAAGCAATGCAAAACGCAAGCCAATTGATTCGGATGGAATCAATCAACAAGCGATGCAAAACGTCAGCAGAGATGCTCGTTAAATAGTTCCACCAAAGACGCGAGACAACCGAGCCCCCGTACGAGTACGCTTTTTCGGTTGCTCTTAACAAGGACCGTCCAAATCAGGATCGTCCTGATCGTCACGCGCTTTTTCGTTTGGCGGGTGTTCATTGAAGCGAGAATCAGGCTTATCCCATTTCGTTTTGATCTGTTTGGTTGTCATAAGAACGCCAAAAACAGCACCACCTAGCACCACGATGAGAATTTCAGGAACGGCAATCACTGCGGCAACGATTCCCACGAGAATCGGGATACCGATAATCAGCATCAGAGCAATTGCCCACGGGGGATATTTCATTTAACAACTCACAAGCCGGTCGAGTTAACGAGATCGAAACGCAATGATATAGAAAAGCAATACAAAAAGAAAATAAGAGAAAAAGTCTCGCTACTTATAGCAATAGGTAACCGTTGCTCTGCGGAGCCGCCCGGAACCTTACGGGACGAGTAAAAACTCCCGTCAACCGCTATCAGCGTCAGGATCAGCGTCAGGATCGTAGGTTAGCTCAATACTGAACGTGATGTCACAAACCTCGTCCTCGTCGTCACTCACGTCCTCGTCTTGCTCTGCGACGAACTCATAAAGCATGAATTGGTAAACTGGGTCGTTTTCATAGTCGAACATTTTGATCTCGATTTGAAACGGTGCGATTCAGTAAACTTGAAGATGGTTAGCAGAATTACGATTTAGGGCTAGTTTGGTCCGCATATTGGTCCGCAGCTATTTTGAAGCTGCTGCTGATTCAAATGCTTGGAGCGTTTGGAGTAGTAATTTACGGTGTTTTTCGTCCTTGACGATAGATTCCAGAAGTCTCTGCACGATTAAAGGATTGAACGATGGGCGGAGTCCCAGTGCTATTGATGGTGACGTTGTTCGGCACGCTGAGTGCCCCGTATCACCAAGCCGTTTGTGTGTCGCAAGCTGCTGACGTTTGGTGTTTCTCTGCGTCTAGTTCCTTTCCGCCTAGTTTTTCTGAACGCGGTTTCGTTGGAACCGTTCGCTCAGAATCGGGTTTTAAGGGGGCAGAGTCTCGTACCGACGCCGCCCTGAAGAATCAAACGCATGAACTTGACGCGGTAATTCGACTTGTTGTCGATACCGCAGCCGTGCAGAGAGTCGATGCTTCCTCCAACGCAAATGGTCCGGATTTTCAGCAGGCAAACGACTCATCACCAGTTGTTATCCCCGAGCTCCGAAGTGACTCGGCAGAGTGCATGCTGAATGCCGCTATCAATTCGCGAGCGATCACCGTTCGAAAGCCTGATAATACGGGCACAGGCGGATCGGGCTTCAGTTTTCCCTCAGTTCCACCTTCTTTGGTCGATACGGGGCAAACTCTCGCTCAGAATGTCGATCGTGCAGGCCGTCCCATTGCCCCGGCTGCTTCAGCGCAAGGTGCTACCAACGGAACAACCTTTCCCTCAACCACCGTAGCAACCCCCCAGCCATTTTCTGTTCCACCTTTTACGAGTTCAGCCGGAACAGCACCTATTGCTTCGATCCCGAGTGCCCAGCCAATCTCCGGACGTGATATTTCGAATCGGGCTACGAATTGGGGGCAGGTACCGTTGCCGACAACGGCTCCTGCAGCGTCTGCGACAACTCCTTCTGGCTTCGGTTCCAATCCGGTTCCCACGACGAACGCTTTAACGTCGGGAAATCGCAGTGCTAGTGCCAGCCCGTTGTTGCCAACGGATACTTTCGGGCGAACGCCTAGCGGTGTAGCGGCGGCAACTGCTGGCCGTGCCAGTCAGCCCTCCTATGCTACCGGAACGCGATCCACAACAAATTCGGGGACACCGAATTTTGTGCATGTACCTACCACGGACAGTATTTTCGGTAGAAATCAAGCTGCGAGTAATAATACAGCGACCAATTTTGGAGCAGAGGCTGCCGCATCGCGGACCAATCGTGCGTCAACGAATGCGAACATGCTCAATTCAACCGGGTACACTACCAACGGCCAGACGGTAAGAGGAGTGCCGGTAGGCCAACCGCCGATTGGTCGCTTTGGCACAAATCCTTCGGCATCTTTCGTTCCATCGTCGTCCACCGCCTATCCACCAGGCACAGCAGGTGCCCGGCCTTCCACCACTGGTCTGTCTACGTCACGTCCTGATACCCGACTGTCGGCCGCCCAGATCGCGGCCGGGGCATGGTCTGTCGATGCTTTCGGACAGCCTGTTGATCGTGCGGGGCAACGCATTCCTTCGGCATATCCCAACACCAATGGACAGCGGCTTAATCAGCAGGCACAGGCGACCGGGGCAACAGGTTTTGGGAGTTCATTTGCAAACCAGACAGCGAGCCACATGACCCAAGTTCATCCACATGCTGTGAATGGAAATTCAATCCTGCCCGAAAATACGGGAATGCACTTCCCAAAAGCAAATATGCTGCCAGCTACCGGGAAACAAAATGAGGCTGCCCGTTCGTCGCTGGCTTCAAGCCGTAACAACATGACCAAAGTGTCTGAAACTGAACTAATCCAAACGCAGTCAGTCACCACACAACCCTTGTTTAATGGGCTATTGCTGATCTCCATTGTGGCCAATATTTATCTGATCTTCTGGCTAAAGAATCTTCGACTGCAATATCACGAGATGGTGGCAGCAAAGCGGATGGCAAGTTCAAACGCATCGTCCAGTTGAATCGACGAGTAGATCAAGGTTGAACGGTTTTCGTGCCGATTAACGACCCGCGTTGAGTGATAAATAGTGATCGCTCGCATAGCTAGATTGGAAGGCGCTGGCTACCGAGTTCAATCTGTTATTGGTCAGTCGATTCAGCATTTGTGAATTGTTAGCGTTGGCCTTTTCGAATTGCTGTTGAGCAAAACGAGTAGATGGCTTGCTAGGGTTGATCGCCGTTTTCAAGGCGCCCGCAATTGGTGGTCGAATCGCCTATCTGACAGCGACAAGTGTTGGGTTTTGTATCGCTGTGTATTTCTTAGTAAACGCGGTTTGATGAGGTTTTGGTTTTTATCACGTCAATAATTTATCTTTTCCCCTAAGAATATCTGGGTGGAACTGTATATATTACGCTATGCTCACGGTTCGTAAGGGTTACTCTCGTAGCCCAATTTGCGGGCAAAGGATTCCCTGTTGACATCGCTTCTGAAATGTCATGGCGAGAAATTCACAAGCTTCTTTTCGCCGGCAGTTGTGTAGAAGCAGCACAACGACCTGTTGCTTTACCCCAGGGAACTACGATGAGCAAAAACCTATTGATTGTGGATGATCATGAGATCATCCTGCTCGGGCTGCACTCCATGTTAGAGATGACAGATCTTGAGATCGTGGGACAGGCAGCGTCAGCTGCTGAGGCACTTGCCGCGATTGAGGCATCGCCTCCGGACGTTGTGTTGATGGATATTCGAATGGAGGGTGGCGATGGATTGAATGCCCTAGGTCGAATGAAGCTGGACCATCCTGATCTGCCCATTGTGCTGTTTTCAGCTTATGACAATCCAACATACATCGCTCGAGCTGTTGCGCTGGGAGCATCAGGATATGTACTCAAGTCGGCCTCGCGTGAAAGGCTGGTCGAAGCTCTGCAGACCGCAGTTGCTGGTGAGTCAGCTTGGACACGCGAAGAATTGCGTCGCGTCACAGGCGCGTTGGCAACTCCACGGCTGAGCCAAGATATTGAAGTGCCGCTGACGCAGCGAGAGAGCGAAGTTTTGAGACAAATGGCTCTCGGATTGACCAATAAAGAAATCGCCAAAATGTTGGGTATCAGTTACGAGACGGTCAAAGAGCTGTCTCTTATACACATCTGACGCTGCCGACGACTCCTTA
>CAJXTM010000573.1 GCA_913061385.1 uncultured Rhodopirellula sp.
TACACGTAAGGAGTCGTCGGCAGCGTCAGATGTGTATAAGAGACAGATTTCAGACTGAAGGTCTGCGACATCCAATTCAACTGCAGCTACTTCCATGGGCTCAACCTCGACTGGTTCAGAGATCTCCATGGTCTCACTGACATCGACAGGTTCAGAAACCTCCTCCATTTCCGAGAGGTCACTATCATCAATTTGCTCAATCGCAAACTCTTCCATCTCGGGCCCATCATCTGTCGAACTACTGGCAGAGAGGACGTTCACGATTTGGGTGGGATCAGCGATCGTTACCAAACCGAGTACCAGAAGGATAATCACATGCACAAGCGTACTTACCAACCATGCGGGCGTTGCCTGGAAGACGAGGAACTTGCGTTGCAAATCGGCTTCTTCGCCATTTTCTTCGAGCCCATCCTCCTCTTGTTCTGCACTCTCAAAATCTTCCGCCATCTCTAATTCGTCGACCTCAACCCCATCGGCATCCGGTGCGACCATGAGAGCGTCTTCGAATTGAGCAGCTCCCCACCCAAGAATTGGATAAAAGACAAACGGTAGAAATGCCAAACCGATCCCAAAACCCGGCCCCCGACCAAAACGCTTTGCAATCTCAAGCGTTACCAGAATCATGAAAACGACATTTACTATTGGACAAAGTAAGAGCAACAACCACCAAGCTGGCTTGTTAGCGATCTGCAACCACAACACGACGTTGTAGATAGGAATCAGCGACTTCCAACCGTCGATTCCAGCTTTGGAGAAGGTCGCCCACATCCCAGCGGCGGCTAACGCGACCAAGGCGAAAAGAAAAACGCCCACAATCACACCAAGCAACATTAAATTTGCGAGTGCATCGCTGGCATCGATTGCCTGCGCGATGGGAATGAAAGCAAGCTGTTGGCCTAGGGCTGGCATCATCAATCTCTCCAGTGGTGTCAACCCGGTCGATTCAGATCACCTGCATGCACAGGCGTCCACCGCTGACTACCGCTTGTAAGACGAGCAAAAGGAAAAGGACCCAAACTTAGTATAGCCGATCTGCGCCGGAAATTTGTTGGCTAAAGCGGGCTAGCGGGGGCGAGCTGCCCCTAACCGAGCGGTTCATGCAGTTCATCCCCTACATTCGAACGATCCGTGTGTCGACATGTACACAACTATTTAGAACTAGTTCCGATCGCATCCACGTGCAGTTTTGCCCTGCCCCTTCCAAGTGGCTACAACCAAGCTGCCCCTCCCAAATGAGCCAGTCTGGGTATTAGTCGCGTTGGTCGTATCTCAAACGCTGAACATTGACGATCATCTGGAAATACTTCTCGAGTTTTGGCCTGACCCACTCTGTCGCTTGGACGCGTCTTGACCCATCGCTTGGACCTACCCACCCTCCAACCAGATCGAGGTCCAAATCGATCGTCCCGATTCGATTGGCTGTGGGGTCTGTGAACCGGAGACGAATGCAACTTATCGCTGCCCCCTCGGTTGGTTTCTGACACATTTCAGCAGCGGAACCAGAGCCTTCCGTATTCCAGTCGAAGCCTCTTTCGTCGAGCAACGCATGTCTCAGGTGCCCCAAGCTCGGGGTCCCTGATAAGTCGACCGCTTCAAAATCACTCGCACCAATCGGCCTGAGTTCGATTTTCTCTGCCAATTGCAGAGCTATGATTGTCTCCGGCCCCCAAAACCTGGTCGTCTGCTCAAGTTTGGTTTTACGGGCGTAAATGCTGAGACCGGCACCAAGAATCCCAATTATGACCACACCGACCCCCATCAAAATGCCAGTTCGAGTGATCTTTACACGTGGATCCGAGTACTTATCAAGATGTAGGTCCGCATCTGTCGAAACATTGGAATCAGTCTTCGACGTCGGCGGCAACGGCGAATTTTTGTCGGTATCGCTCAGATTGTCGTTCATGGAGTAAGTTGTCGGGTCTGGCAGTCATAAGAGCAAGTAGGTAGGGAAAGCATGAATATGGTACCGACACCGCAAGGGCCCCCATCATCCACAGTTCATGTGCCGTTGGATGATCGCAGCTACGAAATCGATATCACCAGCGGGCTAATTAAAAATGCAGCGAATCGCATCCTTCAAGCAATTCCAGATCTTTCACATGCCCTCGTGATTGCGGATGTGGCAGTGGATGAACCGTGGGCGAATCAAATCTGCTTGGAACTGAGCGCAGGCTCCAAGGAGACACGAATCAGCCGGCAAACAGTGTCCTCCGGCGAACCCAGCAAATCGATTGCGGAATTCGAACGTCTGCTAACGTGGGTGCTGGAGGAAGGTGGAGACCGGCGTAGTGTCATTATCGCAGTGGGTGGAGGTGTGATTGGTGATCTAGCTGGCTACGTGGCTGCATCTTTCACTCGTGGAATTCGCTTTGTACAGGTTCCCACGACATTACTTGCCATGGTCGACAGCAGCGTTGGCGGTAAAACCGGAATCAACCTACCTGGTGCCAAGAATATGGTGGGTGCTTTTTGGCAACCGAATCTTGTTCTGATCGACACTGAAGTTCTTTCAACCCTGCCAGAACGTAGCTTTCTAAGTGGTTTGGCCGAAGTGATCAAATATGGTGTCATCGATGATCCCGAATTCTTTTCCTGGTTGGAAACCAATGCAAAATCGCTCGTTGCTCGGGACAATGAGGCGTTACGTTACGCGATTCAAATCAGTTGTGAGTGCAAGGCTCGCGTGGTTGGTGAGGACGAACGTGAAACCAGTGGTCGACGAGCCATCCTTAATTATGGCCACACGTTCGCACACGCTATCGAAGCAACAACAGGGTACGGAAAACTGCTTCATGGAGAAGCTGTGGCGATCGGGATGCAAATGGCAGCGAGACTTGCGATTGACCTTGGTCTTTCCGATGAAACACTTTTACAACGTCAGACCGACTTACTGAATGCATGCCAACTGCCTACCCGTCTTCCAGAGGCTGACCCCGTCACGATGCTTCCGGTCATGATGCGAGACAAGAAAGTCGCACATGGAGAACTACGTTTCATCCTGCCAACTCAACTAGGTAGCGTTCAATTGGTGGGTGAAGTTAGCGATGATGCAGTGGTCAAGGCAATCAATGCGTCGCGTTGACTCCGCGGAAGCAAAGTGCGGTATCTGACTAAAGATGAATTGTCGCATGGCTGCAATCGAAACTTCAAAGATCGCGCCGCAAGTCACCGCTGAAACTTGACCTCTTGTTGGCGAAGTATTCCCGCCAACGCTGCTCGTCATAACCGTAGTCCACTTCTGGCTCGATGGTTTGAAGCAGCGCTAACACCGCGGGGTTTTTCCGTGTTTGCGTATACACAACTTTTTTACCTCCAGTCTGCAACCCTCCACCACCATCTCCAAAACCGGCATTGATTGCTGAACTGGGAGCCTGTTCTGTTGTGTGGCTGGTGACAAGCGCATCAACATAGTGCATCGCCAGTTCTGGCTCCGGAAACCAAGCCAGCGCGCGAGCCGCCCGATTCACCAGCTGGTTGTCATTCTTTGTAAGGCAAGGTAAGTAAGTCGCTACTGCTGATCCAGCCCCATATTTGGCCAACTGATCCAAAGCAGCTTCTCGGATCACTTCGTCATCTTCCACAAGACCAGCTTGGACAAGTGCCTGCACCGAGACAGAATCTCGAAATTTACCCAATAACCTGATCCACAGCTTCCGCATTTCACGAACCTGATTCCCCCGTTCTCGCGAGTCGTTCAGCTGATCAGCAATCGCGCTCGATGCAAGTGGATCATCGATTGCCTGCAGTGCGGCCAACGCCTCGGGTGACTTCTTCGTATCGCGAAGTACTAACAGCACCAAACGCTTTACCTCTTTGATCCACTTCTTCGCATTGACATTGGTGTCCTGCTGATAATCTTCGATAGCGACAGACTCGGGTAATTCCCATCTTCCAGCCCGTGAAATCATTCCCCGCCCACGCATCAAATCCGATGTTCGGACCCACTTACCGTTCTGTTTCTTGAACCCTAGTCCAGCTCGAGCTTTGGCGTGCTCGGAATCGAGTGCGATCGCACGTTGTAAATGATGAGCACGATAGTGCCTGTCTCTTATACACATCTCCGAGCCCACGAGACCGAGGCTGATCTC
>CAJXTM010000574.1 GCA_913061385.1 uncultured Rhodopirellula sp.
CGAGATCAGCCTCGGTCTCGTGGGCTCGGAGATGTGTATAAGAGACAGGTTCGAGTATCAGTGCTGGGGGCGTGATCAAGGTTGCGGCGACCGGTGATCAAACCATAACAAATACAGCGATTGCCGTTGCGGTTAGCGTTGCGATCGCACCTGACTTTGCCAGTGCAGCCGGGGCTGGGGCCGGAGCCTCTTCGACCGTAACCACAAACAATATTATCAAAGCAGCCGTGAATGGAGTTGCTGATCTCACAGTCGGCGGGACTTCCGGATTAAGTGTTTTGGGTACTGACTCTGGCAGTGTTGACATTATTGTTGGAACTGCTGCAGCCTCCATTGGTTGGTTTGGTGCTTCGATTGGTATCTCGCTCGCAGAGATCGTTAATAATGATCAAGTTGTAGCAGAAGTCCAGAATTCGATAATTCAGACCGGTGAAACGAGTACCTCAGGCATGCCGATTGAAATCATTGCCGAGGATAGAGTACAGCTGACAACCAAAGCCGTCGCGACTTCGCTCTCGATTAGCATCGGGGCCTCGGGAGCCGGTGGGAAATCAAATATCACCAGCAATGCGAATGTGGCTGCTTCGTTTGGTGATGGATCAAAACTGATGGCTGCGTCAGATGACTCTCGATGTGATTTGACGATCAAGGCCAGCAGTTCCGAAACATTGCTGGCGGAGATTTATGGGGGTACCGCAGGCCTCGGGGCAGTTGGGGTGTTTAACTCTGATGCTGTGCGTTCTGGGTCGACATCGGCAAGCGTTGATACCGCTGCCGACATTGAAACACAAGATTTTAGCGTGATTGCATCGACCAATCAGAGTGTCACCTCCGAAGGAATGTCCGTCACTGTGGGTGGCTTGGCTGGAACGGGAGAAAATCACAACGTCACCGTTAACGAAAGTGTGACGAGCGATGTTTCAGGTCAAAGTATGCAGTGGAGCGTTGCGGGCGATCTACTGCTGCAAGCCTTGTCTGGGAACGCGGCAACAGCAAAGACGAGCGGTTCAGGAACAGACCAGCAGGATGTCAGTGCATCTTTGATGGGAGTGGGGTTTTTTAAAGTTGATAGTGTCGTTTCACCTGTGGTTACCTTGTCGGTTTCCGATGTGAAATTTGACGTGGCAGGTACCAGTACATTTGAGTCCGATGCTATATCTCAAAATACAACTGAAGCAAAATCGGGTTCTGGGTCGTTAGTCGGCGGTGATGCTGCGAAAGCCACGACCGGTAATTCGCCGCAAGTTTCACTGACGCTAGCGGATCTTGATTTGAACTCCGGTACCACGACGATCAGTGGAAGCAGCAGGGCGGACTATTCCACGAACGCCAATTCTGTTTATGCAACGGTCGCCGGTGGGTCTGCAGCACGTGCCAAAAACAACTCTAGCACAGAGGTGAACGTTTCCCTTGGTGGAAATACCAGTATCACCGCTGAAGGGTCGGTTTACGTGTCGGCCGAAAATGCGATGTCAGGTATCGGTGATGGTAACAGCCTCAAGGCTTCCGGATTCATGGCGCGCGTGGGTGCTGGAGGTGGTGTTACGGGATTTGGTGGAACCAGCGCTTCAACCATGGATGGTAGCTCAGCAATACAGTTTGCTGATGCTGTAGAGATCACCGCGAATGGCCGCGGGAATATACAAATTGGATCGGTCAATCAATGGCAGTCCAATCAGCTAACCCACTTGGGGACGGGGGGAGTAATCAACGGTGCAGGAATTCAATCTACTTTGGAATCGAATCTTAGCAATGCTGTCGACATTGGTTCAAACGTCAGCCTGATCGCGCCGGGGGGAGAAATTGGTATTGGAACCAGTAGCAACAGTGTTACGACGAGTAATGCTGACTCCTATACCTTTGGTCTTGCTGGCGGCAGCAGCAGCGATTCAAGCAATAACATGACATCGAAGCAAACGTTAACAATTGGCAATTCGTCCGTACTTCATGCGGGCAGAGATATTGTGATTACGACGGGCTACGATCCGAGGACGAAGACGGAATCGCTTTTGGATGCCTACGCGATTGTCACCGCTCGTTGTGCAGGTCTGTTGGAAATACCTGGAACGACCGCCGATGCAGTTTTAAATGCCGACAACACATTAAGCATCGGCACGGGAACGATCATCAGCCATGGGGACATCGAGATAGGTGCGTTGCCGGGAATCAATAATGCCTCTTGGTACACCTTTGCCAATATGGATGGCGCGAAAGGTAAGGTTCACCAGGGCACTGATGGACTGACTGAGAGCAACAGCGTTACGATTGACAGTGATGTTTATGCGGGGAACAACAATACGCTATCGATTGATATTCCTGCGTCAGGACAGCAGATCAACGTCAATGGATCGGGTAATCAAGCGATCACAGAAGAAGCTTTGGAAATAAAGCCAAGTGATGCCTTTGCAACATCAGGAGCGTTCCTTCCTTTTCAAGTTAGTTACAATCCTGACTACGATGCGACACAATTGCTGGCTGGACTCGACGATACATCCAAAGCAATCCTCGAACCCTCTATCTCGAAGCAGAGCGTCACTGCGGTCACGCTGACTGACCTGGTGGCGGTGGGAGGTCAGGTCGTTCTCCATGCAGCAGACTTGCAAGGGTCGGGCACGATCACCGCGAACATGCCGGGTATTTCAATCACCAATGAAAGTGACGCCTACCTGTTGCTTGATGGTGTTGGGAATGCAAACACGCTGAACATGGGGCAAGTCAATGTCGTCGGTGGTGGTACGAAACCCAGCGGTATGACGTTCACTCAGAATAAAGATGTGCCCGCGATTGTGGTGTTGCAAACTTACGGTCAAGCAGTGGGTGATTCGACATCTGGTCCCGCAATCGCCTTGAACGATGCTATGGTCAACACCGCAGGCTCGGTGCAAATTACAAACGATATGGGGGCACTCGTTCAAACTGCACCCATCAATGCACAAACCGTTTCAATCAGCACTCCGAATTCAGCGTACATTGTCAGCACGCCAGCGGACTACTACGGGTCGAGTGGCGAGATCAAGGATTACTGGACCGCGGGAACTTCGCTGACGCAGGATGGTGGATTCGAATCGCCCTCAACGGGCACCTATGTCTATAATCCACCAGGATCAAATTGGACATTCAGTTCATCCTCGGGCGTTTCTGCAAATGACAGTGGATTTACCTCTGGTAATTCTTCTGCTCCGCAGGGCGATCAAGTCGCTTTCCTGCAGATGCAAGGTGAAATCAGCCAGTCGATGGGCAGCATGACTGGGGGGGCAACCTATGTCTTGCAATTTGATTCTGCCCAGCGGGCCGGTTACCCGGACCAAAGTTTCGACATTGCCTTGGATGGGAATCAACTTTGCCAGATTACACCGACGTCAACTGACTATGAGTCCTACAGTTGCACCTTCGAGGTGCCAACAACGGAGTTGGCGAATCAGGATACGCTTGTTCTTACTGACGGTTTGAGTAGCACCGCGACCGCGTTTTGGCACCAAGACCAGCTCGAGTTACCGACGTCAGGCTCGATTGCCATCGATTTCACCTATCAATCTGGTGGTAACAAGGAAGCTGACGGTATCGCTTTGGCGTTTCAGACTCAAGGCGTGGATGTCATTGGAGCCGTTGGTGGATCATTGGGATATGTGGGTATACCCGGACCAACCGCGGCATACCAAATCAATCTTTATAACGGTCATGTCCAAGGTTCCAATTTCGTAACAACGAATACATCGGAAACCTATCTAGAGACGAGCCCTGTTAGCTTTAACAGTGGGAATCCAATTCGTGTTCAGCTTGTCTACGATGTCGACACCAGCGTTGTGACTGAATCACTTACCGATTTGGAGACTAACGCCACGTTTGCGCGAACTTACGAAAATGTTGATCTGCGTTCAGTGCTCGGTTCAAAAACCTATGTTGGATTTACAGGGGCAGATGGTGGAGCCACCTCGACTCAGACCGTCAGCGACTTTTCGTTGACAGTGGGTGATGCTGATCAAACTCCAGTGATGCAGGGTTTTGGTAACTGGGAAATTAACGGGGACGTTAATCGGGTCCTCACGTTGACCGGCCTAGAACCGACCGGTCAGGATCTGTCTCTTAT
>CAJXTM010000575.1 GCA_913061385.1 uncultured Rhodopirellula sp.
GAGATCAGCCTCGGTCTCGTGGGCTCGGAGATGTGTATAAGAGACAGCACCATGGCCAAAGGAAGCATCCAAATCTCCATTGACCGCCACTCGGGGCTACGACTGGCCTGAGTTACAGAAGCACTGGGCTTGGCGTCCCATAACGAAGTCACCCCCACCCACTGTCAACGGCGAATCACAGATCAAGAATCCTATCGACCAGTTTGTGGTAGCACGTTTGCACGACCATTCTTTAAAACAACCTCGATCCGCCTCAACGGGAACTCTGGTCAGGCGAAGCTTCATTGACCTGCTTGGTGTTCCCCCTTCGCCAGATGAACTGTCTCGGTGGGTAACCGCAATCACCCCCCACCCAGGCTCGGCTCCCCAAGAACGGGACTTTCAGTTCAGTCAAATGATTGATGAGTTACTGGAACGTCCAGAATATGGTGAACGTTGGGGTCGGCATTGGCTCGACGTTGCGAGGTACAGTGACACGGGAGGCTGGACTCAAGACAATCGCCCTCACCCATATGCGTGGCGGTATCGTGACTGGGTTGTATCAGCTTTCAATGCCGACATGCCGTACAACCAATTTGTGACACGGCAGATATCTGGTGACCAGATCGACGCGAAGTCTGCCGTTGGAACTGGTTTCTTCGCATTGGGGCCCAGCTATTCCTCCGATGGCGGTGATCCGGAAAGCGTTGCTCAGGCAAAGAGCGAAACCCTGGATGACCGTGTCGATACTTTTTCACGCGCTTTCCTTGGGTTGACCGTTGCTTGCGCCCGCTGCCACGACCACAAATTCGACCCGATTCCAACCCAAGATTATTACTCAATCGCTGGTATTTTCAACAACACGCGTGAGACGGAGACACCCCTCGTCAGTGCGACCGTTCAAAAGACTTACCATGATCATCAAAGCAGAATTAGAGAAGCACAGGACAGAGTCAAACAGCTACAGAAACCGGCAAAGGACCAGAAACGAGAAACCACGACGCAGGAAAAAGCAGAGATCAAAACATGGCAGGACAAGACCACCAACCTGAAAGCGACGGCTCCTGCTAAGTACGATTTTGCTCATACGATTCACGACACGGGCAGCAATGACATGAAGATTGCATTGAGGGGCAATCTGCTGAAGACGGGCGTTCTGGCACCACGCCGCTTTCTGCGAATCGTTGAGGGACAAAGTCGCCAACATTTCAACGAGGGCAGCGGACGAGTTCAACTCGCCCAAGCCGTCGTTGATCCGTCCAATCCGTTGACGGCTCGCGTAATCGTCAACCGAATTTGGATGAATCATTTCGGCAAGGCCCTGGTCAGAACTCCCAGTAATTTTGGCATTCTTGGAGCCCCCCCCACTCACCCAAAACTGCTCGACTGGCTCGCTGCAACATTCATTGAATCAGACTGGTCGATCAAGTCCATGCATCGAAAAATCATGAATTCTGCCACCTACCAAAGTAGCAGTGATTTCAATCAACAAGCGTTTGAAGCCGACGGGGACAATCGACTGCTGTGGCGGATGCAACCCCGCCGCATGGATGTCGAAACATGGCGCGACTCGCTGCTAGCGGTCACCGGCGAACTAGACACCACTCTTGGCGGACCGTCCATCGACCGAATCGTCGACAGCAACCGTCGGACTCTCTACGCAAGGGTTAGCCGTAATGAGCCACAGGGGTCTGATGAATTCCTAAGGCTATTCGATTTCCCCATTCCGCGTGCCAGTGCCGCAAAACGCACTTCGAATGTACTGCCCCAACAATTCCTCTTCATGATGAACAGTCCGTTCATGATCAAGCGAGCAAAGGCACTTTCGAAGCAACTGCAACAACAAGCGACAACTGATCAAGCAAGACTTGAGCTTGTCTACTCGCTACTTTACGGCCGTTCTCCTACGGAACAGGAACTGTCGGTCGCGAACCAGTTTTTGACCCCGATCGAGGGGTCCATCGAACCGCTCAGTCGTTGGCAACAATATTGTCAGGTTATCCTGAGTGCCAACGAATTCATGTATGTTCGTTGACCCGGATGCAAAAACTCGCTCAAACACAGTTAAAACTTCTTCAGTCACATTCGATTCGTTATCCTGCTGGAAATTGAGATGGCACATCGCAACCCGCTTCCGCCTGTTTCTCGCCGTGATGCCCTGCAGCGAATTGGCTCAGGATTTGGCACACTTGCCGCGGCCAGTATGCTCTCAGGGTCAACCCAAGGTGGCCCGCCCCTGACCGGCATCGGAACCTCACCACTATCACCCAAGGTCCCTCACTTTGCTCCCAAGGCGAAGCATGTCATCCAGTTGTTCATGCCAGGTGGTCCTTCGCAAGTGGACACATTCGATTACAAGCCCATGATCGCCAAGCATGCAGGCGAGCGACCAAACACAGTCGACAAAAAAACCCTGCGCAATACTAAGAACGGACTGTTTCCGTCGCCCTTTGGATTCAATCAGTACGGGCAATGTGGGAAGTGGGTAAGCGATATTTTTCCGCACACTGCTCAGTGCGTTGATGACATTTGCTTTATTCACTCGATGCACACTGATATCCCTGAACACGCGGGGGCAATGCTGATGTTCAACCTTGGACATTTGCAACCCAGTCGTCCCAGCTTGGGATCATGGCTTTGCTATGGACTAGGCACCGAGAATCAAGAACTGCCGGGCTTTGTGGCCATGAGCCCACGCGCTCAACCACGGGGAAAGGCAGCTAACTGGGGGAACTCATTCTTGCCCGGCGCCTACTCCGGCGTATACGCAAATATCGCAAACATGAAACCCGATCAAATACTCCGTGATCTGAAGAACCCACACCTTCCCCGCACCGAGCAGCGTCAGCAGACTGAACTGCTCGCGCTGCTCAATCGACTCGATCTTCAACGCCAGCAACAGGACCAACAACTTGAGTCCAGCATACAGGCGATGGAAATGGCATTTAAAATGCAGTTCGCTGTGCCCGACGCTTTTGACACCGCGAGTGAAACCAAACCAACATTAAAGATGTACGGAAAGAGTGAATTTGCAAAGGGCTGCCTGCTTGCTCGTCGCCTCGTTGAACGTGGCGTGCGAATGGTTCAACTCTCTCATTCGATCGATGGTTATGATATTGCTTGGGACACTGGGCACGGTGACATTAAGGGTGGACATGCGCGTCTTGCCCACGAGTGCGACCAAGGAATTGCGGCACTGATACAAGACTTGAAACAACGCGGGCTACTCGACGAAACCCTAGTAATCTGGGGAGGAGAATTTGGGCGTGCACCAACCTCCGAGGGCCAGAAAGGGCGAGATCACGACCACTACGGGTTCACTGTTTGGATGGCGGGCGGCGGAATCAAGCCAGGCTTCACTTACGGATCAACCGACGAATTTGGATGTTCCGCAGTGAAAGACCGCGTTCATGTTCATGACTTACATGCCACCATCCTGCACCTCATGGGACTTGACCATGAACGCCTAACTTACCGATATTCTGGTCGCGACTTCCGACTAACCGACGTTCACGGCAATGTTGTGCATGACATCATCGCTTGACCCATAAACCGGATAGGTTGGGCCTCTCAATACGTAATCTCTGCCAATACATCTGTTCAAAACGGATAATCAAAGCCGAAGCGAGTGATCTTGCTGACCAATGGTTATGCCGACAGGGTGACTACCCGCAGTCTTTGCACCAAGTTGAGTGAGAGAATTGGGGTTGGTAATGCGGCTGTGTTCTGGAGGCTGAAGCGTAGCCGAAGCTGTAAGCACACAGCCGGCCGCATAAGCGGCAGGGGTTTGATAATACAATGAACTGTGGATGCGGTGATGGTTGTAGCCAAGTCGCCATCGATCAATCACCCAGCAAGCTTCCTCGAAGCTCAAGAAGATTTCACGGGTTAGCAGCTCATCGCGAAGCTTGCCATTGAATGATTCGATATGTCCGTTCTCTCAAGGACTTCCCTTAGCGATGAATAGCGTTTTAACATCAGCTTCTTTCAACCAACGGCAAATTATCTTCGATACGAACACAGGGCCGGTGTCATTGCGAAGATTGTCATTGCCAAGATCTGTCTCTTATACACATCTGACGCTGCCGACGACTCCTTACGTGTAG
>CAJXTM010000576.1 GCA_913061385.1 uncultured Rhodopirellula sp.
GCCTCGGTCTCGTGGGCTCGGAGATGTGTATAAGAGACAGCGTCGGCGACGTGGACGATCATCATCACGATCGCCACCACGCTCACGATCCTCTCCGCCACCATCAGCTTCGGCAGCTGCAGCCATCGGATCTTCTTCACCTAGTTCTTCAAGAGCACGGCGGCGACTCAGCTTTACGCGATCATGCTCATCGACATCGATCACAAGCACTTTCATGGCGTCTCCAACGTTCACAACGTTGTCGATGCTGCTGATGTACCCGCTACTCAATTCACTGATGTGACACAATCCATCGCGTCCCGGCAGAATCTCAACGAATGCCCCGAACTCTTTGATGCTGCTGACAGTTCCGTCGTAGATCTTTCCGATCTGGACAGTTGCTGTGCAAGCCTCGACTGAACGGAGAGCTTCCTCAGCTGCATCCTTGCTGGTACTGGCAATCAAGACAGTTCCATCATCATCTACCTCGATGACGGCACCAGTTGTTTCTTGGATACCACGGATGTTCTTACCGCCAGGGCCGATCAGAGCACCGATCTTATCTGGGGCAATTTTCGTACGAAGCAACCGAGGAGCTGTCGCAGAAATCTCTCGGCGTGGCCGTGAAATCGTTGTCAGCATCTTGCGTAAGATCTCGATCCGAGCCTCACGAGACTGCTTAAGCGTAGCACGAATGATGTCTTCATTGATGCCGGTTACTTTCAGGTCCAACTGGATACCAGTGATACCGTTTTGCGTTCCAGCGATCTTGAAGTCCATGTCCCCGAAGTGATCTTCGGTACCAAGAATATCAGTCAGCAGCACCCAATCTTCAGGGCTTTTACGAACCAAACCAACAGAGATACCGGCCACTGGATTCGTGATTGGAACGCCAGAAGCCATCAATGCGAGCGTAGCACCGCAGACACTGGCCATGGAACTACTACCATTGGACTCCAGAATATCGCTGATCACACGAATGGTGTAAGGAAAATCCTCAGCGGCAGGAAGCACTGGTGCAACACTGCGTTCGGCAAGACAGCCGTGTCCAATTTCTCGACGCCCCGGTCCTCTGATTGGGCGGCATTCGCCGACGGAGAACGGCGGGAAGTTATAGTCCAGCATGAATTTTTTGCTGTACTCGTCCATCAGCCCATCCACTCGCTGCTCATCTCGGGAAGTTCCCAGAGCAACCGTGACAAGCGACTGAGTTTCCCCACGCTGGAACAAGGCAGAGCCATGAACCCGGGGAAGCAAATCTGTTTCGCAGTAGATAGCACGAAGACTTTCGCCATCGCGTCCGTCAGGTCGCGTTCCGGCGTAGATCAAATCGCGAACTACGTTTTCTTCGAGGTCGTGCCAAACCGATTTGAAACGCTTTTCACAAACAGCATCGTCAGCTTTTGGATCTGGGATCACGTCCAACTTGGCGCGGTCACGCAGGGCCCGAACAGCATCGGCACGATCTTGCTTGCCCGCTGTTTGCTGAGCAGCTTTGAAGTCTTCGTAGTAATTGTCAGTCAGCCGCGCCATCAGACCATCATCTTCTGGAGCGATGAACTCTTTCTTGGTCGGATTGACCTTGGCGTAAAGCTCTTCCTGAAGATCAATGACGTCACGGATGACAGCATGTGCGAACTGAATCGCAGCCATCATCTCGTCTTCGGGCATTTCCTGGGCAAAACCCTCGATCATCGCCACTTGCTCGACTGAGCCACTGACGATCATGTCCAGCTCGCTCTCTTCAAGATCCGCATTGGTTGGGAAAGCGACCATTTCGCCGTCAACCTTGCCAACACGAACACTGGCTATCGGTCCCTGAAACGGCAATTCACTGATGTGAAGAGCAGCGGCTGCACCGTTCATTGCCAGCACATCGCCGTCGTTCTGCAAATCGCTCGCAATTACGAACGCCTGAACCTGGACTTCGTCACGGAATCCGTTCGGCCACAGTGGGCGAATGGGCCGGTCCATCAGTCGTGAGCTCAGTATTTCTTTTGTGCTCGGACGTCCCTCACGCTTGAGGAATCCTCCGGGGAACTTACCGGCAGCGGCCAAGCGCTCGCGGTAATCGCACGTCAACGGGAAGAAATCGAGGCCCGGACGCGGGTCGCTCGAAGCGGTAGCGACCAAAACAACGGTCTCACCATATTGAACTAATACACTTCCGGCAGCTTGCTTGGCAAGTTGCCCGGTTTCGAACGACAACGTTTGTTTGCCGATCTGCTTTTCTACGCGGATTCTTTTTTCTGTCACTTTCAAACTTCCTTCAACCTACAAGACAACAAGGAACCTCGGTGACCAGGAATCCAACAACCACACTGCGATGAAACCATCCCATTGGCTGAGGCAACCCTGCCCATCCGGGCATTAAGGCATGTGAGCAATCGAACGATTGCATTCGAGAGGCGGCACAGTGGATAATCACCTACTGTGGAGAGACAGCCGCGAACCATCGATGAGCACGCAAATGAACCGGCCTGGCCGTTTCGTTGCGATGGAGAAGCAAAGTACCAGCTCACCCCAATCAGGCGAGTTGGCTTTACCATCTTTGCATGTCCGCGGCACGGACGGGCTACTTACGAATGCCCAATTTTCCGATGATATCGAGATATCTCTGAGGCTCTTCACCCCGCACATAGTCAAGCAAACGTCGGCGACGGCTGACAAGGCCCAACAGGCCTCGTCGCGAAGCATAGTCTTTGCGGTGTGTCCGCATATGCTCAGTCAGCCCGTTAATCCGCTCCGTCAAGATTGCAATTTGCACCTCAGGGGAGCCGGTATCGGCGTTCGTATTACAGTTTTCGCCGATTACCTCGGTTTTTCGCTCTTTCGAGATCGTCATTCGTTTCTAGTCGCTTACGTCGTTCTTTTGCTCACAAGTTGGTCGGTAGTGTAACGGCGTGACATTCTCACGCAACGCCAAAACCCACCCTATGTGCAGAATATTCACACCAAAATCATTGACTTCACCAGCCACCTCAACTACCCAGACCCGCCAAGCTGACTATTTTCTTCATTTCCAGTACTTTTAACACCTCAGCGGCCTGCTCGGCCGGCGTCCGATCATCCCCGCCCCGGAGATGAATCTCTGGATGCTGTGGAGATTCGTATGGATCACTGATCCCAGTGAAATTCTTGATCTCTCCCGAACGCGCCTTTTTGTACAACCCCTTGGGATCACGCTGCTCGCAAATCGCCAACGGAGTATCCACAAAAACCTCGAGGAAATCGCCGACGGCTCCGGATCGCTCGATAATCCCTCGAACTCGATCACGATCACGTCGATAGGGGCTGACAAAGGCAGTCAGCGTGATCAATCCAGCGGAGGCCATCAAAGCGGCTACCGACCCCACCCGGCGGATATTCTCTTCTCGATCCACCTCTGCGAAACCCAGCCCAAATCGCCCCGCAAAAACATCACCATGTTCCTCCGCAAGCACGCTTGGCGGAGCACAGAGCCCATGCCGAATGTTGTCGCCGTCTAACAGCATCGTGGCACACCCTCGCGTCCCCAGCAGCCGATCCAGTTCATTCGCTACCGTACTCTTGCCACAGCCACTCAGTCCGGTGAACCAAACCACGGCCCCCTTTTGGCCCAAACGCTGCTCACGCTCGTCCCGCGTTACGGTCTGGTCATGCCAAACAATGTCCGACCTATCAGTCATCGAAGAATCTTCCCCTGAATTAATATCTCAGCGTTAGTGTCTCAGCGTTAGTGTCTCAGCGTTAATGTCTCAGCGTTCACAACCCATTCACCCGAATTGCTTAGTCTGGTGGATGATTTCGACTCACTTGCTGTTCCAGCCAAACGCTGTTCACTCTCAACCGCTACACAGGCTACAGAAACAGTATTGCAGCCCAACCTTCAATGTAGCCGGATGTGCGAACAAAACACCAGATCTTAACCTCGCAAACGAGGTGATACCGACTTGGTTAGACAATCAGTCACACTGGGCAGAGATTCAAACAAAGAAACCTGGTGAGAGTTGACCTCAACTGGGCCCGGGCAAGCACATTTCTAACCGCCACGAAAAAGATGCTCGCGGGCCCACCGCTGTCTCTTATACACATCTCCGAGCCCACGAGACCGAGGCTGATCTCG